>JAAXHF010000146.1 GCA_012271025.1 Deltaproteobacteria bacterium
CCTCGGCTGGAGATGTGCTGCGCGGTGTCAAACAGTTCGACCGGGATATGCTCAAGCAGTTCTTTCTCTGGCGGCAGGTCACGCCCCTCCAGGTAGCCCGCGTTGAAGATCAAGACATGCGGGTCACCGGCTTGCTCCCGAATCTGGGCGAACGCCTGTGATATGGAGTCGTGCGACACGAGGTCCAGCTCGACAATCATGCCTTCGCCACCTTGCTCTCGGATTACCTGCTCCAACCCAGACGCATTGGCGGCATTCCGGGTCGTCAACACGACGAAGAAGCCTTCTTTGGCAAACTTCTGAGCGACGGCACCGCCGATGCCCCAGCGCGCACCGACGGGCATATCGCTGTCGTCGATCACCTTGCCGTGCGCGAGTTTGGTATTACGGCCGTCGGACTGCCACTTGGATGTTGCTCCCACCACGACGGCGACTGGTTTACGGGTCGAGTTCATATCGGACTCCTTTGCCCTTGTTGCGAGTCACCCAAGCGTAAGGAAAAAGAGCCACATTTACAACGGCCAAAGGTCGGCCCCGGCTATAATAGCCGCATGGGAGAGTTTGTCCGCAGGAACTGGAATATCCAACGCGCCAGCGCGGTTTCCAACAGCCTGAAACGCACGCTGGCACGTTTGCGCACCTTCTGGATTCGCTCCTCAGTTTCCGTCCTGAGGCAGCTTCTCGACTCAGCCAATGGTCGGCAATCTCACGTTCCCGGCTGGCGGTCCATGGCCGCCAGGCCCTCCAGGGCCAGGCCATAGCCCAGCCCGTCCCGCATCAGGCGCTTGAGTTCCTGGGTCAGGGCAACCCGCGCATAGCGTAGGGTCAGGGGCGGTTTTTCGGCCAGCTGCTCGGCCAGCTCCCAGGCCCGGGCCAGCAGGGCGTCTCGGGGCAGGACTTCGCTGACAACCCCCAGGTTCAGGGCTTCCTGAGCCGACAGTTTCTGGCCTGTCAGCAGGAAATACCGCCCCCGGTTTGCCCCCAGCACCAGCGGCCAGACCAGATGTACCCCGTCGCCCGGCACAACGCCGTTCGGAAAATGCGGCGCGTCCTGGAAGGCGGCCGTGTCCGAGGCCAGGACAATATCGCACAAGACGGCAATTTCGGCGTGGATCAGCGCCGGACCGTTGACCGCAGCAATCATCGGCACCTCAATGTCCAGCAGGTTGAGCAGCAGGCGCTTACCCTCCCAGTAGATCTTGTCCCAGCCACGCGGCGTGCCCAGATCGCCGCTGAAGCTGGAGAAATCGATATCGGCGCAAAAAGAATCGCCGGTACCGGCCATGATGACCACCTTGTTTTCCGGGTCGGCACCAATGTCGGTGCAGGCGTAGGCGAACTCGCGGTGGATGCTTTCATTCCACACCATGGGTCCACCGTTGTTGTGGAGGGTCATCTCCAGGATACCGTTGCGGCGCTGCATGCGGATATCCTGGTACTTGTTGGCGTAGTCTTCGAGCTTCGGCATACTTCTCCTCCTTTTGCTGTGTGTTAGGACCTCACTCGGGTTCACTCCGGGGCCGCTCATCTGCGCCGTCCAGCTGGGTTTTGGACCAGTAGCCCCACTGGACCGGATAATGGACCAGCTCCAGCTTGATGCCGTCCGGATCGGCAAAAAAGACCGCATAGTAGTGCGGCCCGTACTCAGGGTAGGACGCCGGGGGATCCAAAACGGCCACCCCCTCGGCCATCAGAAAGTCGTGGAAGCGATCAACATCATGGCGGTGTCTGACCCGGAGCGCCAGATGGTGCAGGCCGGCTCGGAACCGGTTGTGACCGGCGGCTTTCTCTTCCGCTGCCGCTTCCTTGATACCGATGATGAGGTGGGCGTTATGAAACCCGGTATAGTGCGGGTGGATCATCCTGCGAAACCCCATGGCGCCCAGAATCTTTTCGTAAAACGGCACGGAACGGGACAGGTCGGTCACCGTGATATCGAGGTGATCCACCCCCAGAACCTCCGGCGGCTCTCCATCCGGCCCGGCCAGAGGAAACGAGCCAGGAATCATGGCCGTGCGCAGATACGGCTTTTTGAACACCTGCTCCGGAGACATGCACGCTCCTCTCGGCGACTTTGACCCACTCCTAGCTGAAGATGAGACGCAGGGCGATACCAGTGGTCATCACCATCAGATAGGCGATTTGCCACTGTAAGACCGACAGCTTGCGTTCGACGTTTGCAAAACGGTTCTCATACTCTGCCAGTTCCTCGGCGGCTTCCCGGGCTGTGTCCTCCGGAGCGCCGGCTTGCTTGAGCGCCTCATACGTTTTCATTAAGGCTAGGGCCATAGTCCAGCGTCCTTTCTTCGTCCCTGTCCGACATGCGATTGTGTCAGAAAGCCGAGGGATTTCATAGGGACAAAGTCACGTCTAAAGGCAAGGGACGCTGGACAATCGACGGGCAGGAACGTCTGACGGCTGTCGGCGACAGTTTGCCCCAAGGCGCGAAATATGGTTTGGAAGCCGTGGAAGAACGCTCGGCGGTGGAAGTGATCAGCCGCGAGACTCAGACCAACACGGACGACCCCATTCCAATGCGTAATGCGGCCTGGATCTTTGGCTACGGTTCCTTGATCTGGAACCCGGGCTTTGCCTTCACCCGGCGCAAAACCGGCTATATCCGGGGCTGGACGCGGCGCTTCTACCAGGGCTCGACCGACCACCGCGGCGTGCCCGGCGCACCGGGGCGGGTGGTGACCCTGGTCGCTGAGGCTGAGGCGGTATGCTGGGGGGTGACCTATGGCGTCACCGAGCGTTCTCTCGGCTCGGTCCTGGCCTACCTCGACCAACGAGAACAGGGCGGGTTCCAGCGCCGCTGGATGCCGTTCTACTCCGGTGCGTCCGAGCCGTCCGGCAAGGTGTGCGTCTACATTGCCGCAGGTGACAACCCGGAGTATCTGGGACCCGCCCCCGTGTCGGCCATTGCCCGCCAGATCCGTCACGCCACAGGCCCGAGTGGCTCAAATGCCGAGTATCTGACCCGCCTGGCCGACAGCTTACGCGCGCTGGGAGTAACGGACGCGCACGTGTTCGAGGTGGAGCGCCAGGTGCGTCGTCTCGGAACCTCGGACGGGACGGGCGAGCCTGAGCTTTAATCCGGTAGTCCAAACGCAATCACCGCATCGCCGAGCGGAAAATCAAACAGGCGGTGGCCGCCGGACGCGACCGCCACAAACTGCGTGCCGTCCACCGCGTAGCTGACCGGCGGAGCGTTCACCCCGGCTCCGGTATTGAAGTGCCACAGCTTGGCGCCGTCGGTCGCGCTGCGGGCGACAAACTCGCCGTTCGACTGACCGTGAAAGATCAGCCCGCCGGCGGTGGCAACCGAGCCACTCAGCAGCGGCAGGTCGGTTCTGACCTGCCAGGCGATGCGGCCGCTACGGGAATCAACCGCGCTGAGCGTTCCCCAGCGCTCGGCCTGGGTATCGAACGACAGCACCACCCCGGCCGGCTGGCCGGGGTGGCCCGGCTCAAGCTCGTAGCGGGTGGGATTGTGGCTGGCCGATACGTACAGCCAACCCGTTTGAGGACTGTAGGAGGACGGCGGCCAGCAGCGCGCGTCCGAGCAGCACGCGCAGGGCCTGCCTCATTGCGCCCAGGCCGCCCCTCGCAGGGCCGGCAACACCGCCTGATTGAACAGCCGGTCGTGCAGCGTCAGGTGAAAACAATCGACCCCCAGCTCGTGAAACTCGCGCATCCGGCTCAGGATAGTGTCCGGGCTGCCAATCAGACGGCTGGCCAAGCCCTCGTTGCTGTCCAAATGGGTCAGCGGGTCGTCGCTCGGCTGCCACATGCCCTGGGCACCGCTGACCTTTTGCCGCCGCCGGACCAGCACGGCCGTGTCCTGAGCCTCGACCATGGCCCGAATGGCCGCCTCGGCCTCGCCGTCGGTCTCGCGACACAGGGGAATGGCGTACAGGGCAAAGCGGACCCGGCGGCCCGTCTCGGCCGTCCGTTTACGGACCGTCTCGATGATCCGCCCGATCTTGTCCGGCCGGCCGCCGTTCAGAAACATCCAGTCCGAGTGGCGGGCGGCCAGGGTCATGGCGGCCGCCGACTGTCCGCCCTGAAAGACTTCGAGCCGGGGGGACAGCGGTCTGGGCTCCAAGCGCAAGCCGCGAACCTGGTAGAAGCGCCCGGTGTAGTCAAACTCCTCGTGGGTCCAGGCGCCGCGCAAAATCTCGACAAACTCGCTCGTCCGGGCGTAGCGCTGGTCGTGTTCGACCAGCTCTGCCCCGTACATG
Source organism: Deltaproteobacteria bacterium (assembly GCA_012271025.1). Next base: position 4,245 of record JAAXHF010000146.1, read on the forward strand.
CCAAACTCGGCCTCGTGCCAGCCTGAGGTGACGTTGATCGCCCAGCGGCCGGCCGTCAGTCGGTCAAGCGTGGCTCCCCATTTGGCAATCGCTGCAGGCAGGAAAAAACCGGGATGGATGGCCGTGATCAGACGCAGACGCCGGGTCTGGGCGGCGTAAAAGGCGGTCATAGCCAGACAGTCATAGCTCGAACCCTCGATTTCCTGGCCACTGCCCCACCAGCGCTGGGCAACCAACAGGTAGTCAATGCCGAGCGCCTCGGCGGCCTGGACCGGACCCAGCAGGCGCCCGGTCAGCTGCGGTCCGTGAAGTTCGGCCAGACCCAGAGCCCGGTTTTTACCGGTCAGCTGGGGCACGGCCAGGGCGGTCGGTGCCCAGGTGCAGGTCAGGATGCGCGCCATGACAGCTCCGTCACAGGCCCCGAACAGGGCCACGAGAGACGCGACATGTGAGCGGAGTGGAGAAACCCGCCCGTCCGCTGTCGGCAGCCGGACGGGCGTGGAGAGGTCGGTCTAGCCCATGCAGATGGCGTTCAGTTTATTGCCGTCCAGATCGCGGAAATAGCCGATATACGGCCCCTGATCTCCGCCGCGCCGGCCCGGCGCTCCCTCGTCGGTGCCACCCAATTCCAGGGCCTTTTTGTGAACCGCATCGACTTGGTCGGTGCTGGCCGCGGCCAGGGCGACCATGACGCCATTGCCAACGCTGGCGGCATTGCCGTCAAACGGGGTGGCCAGGGCCAGATTTGGTGAGCCGGGCTTGCCCCACAGCTTGATGCGGCCCGCATCCATCAACACCTTGATGTCAGGATCGAGCTCGGCCAGCAGGGCGTTATAAAAATTGGTCGCCCGGTCCATATCGCTTGTGCCAAGGGTGACATATGCAATCATCGCTGCTCTCCTTGCTTTTTCCTCTGTTGTATTAGACCTCCGGCAGCCTGAGCTGCCGGGCGTGTCAAGAGGACTGGTCAAAATTTGGCATAGTCTGGGGGTATTGGGAAGTCCCCCGGTCGCGTCTTCAGTCGTCGGGCAGCTGGCGCAGCGCCTGCTGCATGGTGTCGATATGCCCCTGGGCGTCCAGCCCGCCTCCGAGCGTGCGCAGACACAGGTGGCTCAGTCCAGCCCGGCGCCAGCCGGACACCCGGTCACGCCACTCGGCCTGGCGCGGCCCGACGACCGCCACGCCAGCCTCGGTGCCGATGGCGTGCGGATCGCGGCCCGCGGCTCGGGCCTGGTGTTGAATGTCAGCCTGAACCGCAGGAAACTCTTCGGGCGGGCAGAGCACAAACCAGCCGTCGGCCTGACGGCCGATGCGGCGACGAATGCGCGCAATCGGACGGCTGTTGGGGCCGATCCAGACCGGGATCGGCCGCTGAACGGGCAGCGGGTCGAGGCCCGCGCCGGACACGCTGTCCCAGCGCCCCTGAAAGTCAACCGTCGTCTGGGTCCACAGCTGCTTGAGCAGTTCCAGCTGTTCTTCGCAGCGGGCACCGCGGGTCTGAAAGTCCACGCCCATCGCCCGGTACTCCTCCGGGCTGGCGCCGACGCCAACGCCCAGACGCAGGCGTCCCCCGGATAAGACATCGAGTTCGGCGGCCTGCTTGGCGAACAGGACGGTCTGGCGCGAGGGCAGAACGATGACAGACGGCACCAGTTCTATGGTGTGGGTCACTGCCGCCACATAGGCCAGCAGGGTCAGGGGTTCGTGAAGGTAGCCGCTGTCAGGACGCAGGATCTGCTCCGGGACGCGGAGGTGGCTGAAGCCCAGTTCGTCGGCCGTCTGGGCAAAGGCTTTGATGGCCGCCAGGTCATGTTGGAGTTCTCGCACCGGCAGCGAAATACCGATCTTCATTATCGCTCTCCTCACCAGGCTCTGGGCCGGCGGCCGCGCACTATCTCGTTCAGGGAGCCGCCTCGACCGCCTTCCACCCCTCTGGCTCATCGAGCCCGGACAGCTGGGCCAGCCGAGCATCAAGCTCGGGCAGCACGTGCTCGAAGGTGAACCGGTACAGGTGAACGCCGACAAACACGGTGTGCAACGAATTGGGGAATTGGTCGGGCCGTTTTTTCAGCAGCGTCCAGATGAACCGCAGGCTCTCGCGTTTATACTCCTCGGGCAGCTGTTGAAAGGCGCTCCGCATCACCCGCAGACGGGCCAGCAGGCCGCCGGTCTGGTGCGAGGTGGTGGCCGCCGAGCGGACGACCGTACTGCCCAGGACACGCCACGTATGCCGCAGACCGTTTTGCAGCCGGGCGAGCGATGAGGTCGGGCCGGGCTGCCGGCACAAGGCATCAAGCAGGCGCTCAAAGAACTCACGCGGCGTGTAGATCGTTTGCAGGATCTTGCGGTAGCCTTCGAGCAGGGTTTCGCGTGGCAGGACCGGCACGATATTGGTGAAGCCGCCGTGGGTCGTATACCGGTCGGAATTAGCATCGAGCAGCCGGCCGGCCTGTTCCAAACGCGTGTACAGGGGCGTGCTGGGCAGGGCGACCAGCAGCCCGACCATGGCGTTTGGAACGGCAATCTGGCGGATGAAGTCGATCTGCCGATCAAAGATGTCCTCGCCATCGCTGTCAAAACCCAGAATAAAGCCTCCGGTGACCATCAGGCCGGCGTGCTGGATGGCCTTTACCGAATCGACCAGCGAGCGCTTGATGTTCTGGTACTTCTTGGTCTCTTTGAGGCTGTCAATTGACGGCGTTTCAAGACCGAGAAAAACCGTCTTGAAATTCGACGCCACCATCTGGGCGATCAGCCCGTCGTCGTTGGCCAGATCGACGGTGGCCTCGGTGATGTAGGTGAAAGGCTGACCGTGCGCCTCGTTCCAGGCCGCCAGTTCGGGCAGCAGCTTTTTGACCTCCCGCTTATTGCCGATAAAATTATCGTCAACGATGAACACACTGCCCCGGTAGCCGGCCTGGTACAGGGCATCCAGCTCGGCCAGGACCTGGGCCGGCGTTTTTGTGCGCGGCCGACGGCCAAACATCACGATGATGTCGCAGAACTCGCACTGGAACGGACAGCCGCGCGAGAACTGAATCGGCAGCGAGCCGTACTGGTTGATATCGAGCAGATCGAAGCGAGGCGTCGGGCTGCGGGTCACGTCGGGCTTTTCGGAGCTGGTGTAGACCGCCTGGTAGGTGCCGGCCTCCAGGTCGGCCAGAAAAGCCGGCCAGGTGATTTCGCCCTCGTTCAGCACCAGGACATCGGCGTAGGGCTGACACTCCTCGGGGCAGGCGGTCGGAAACGGACCGCCAAAGACCACCAGCTTGCCCGCCGCCTTACACCGCTCGCCGACCGCAAACAGCGAGGTCTTCTGCGAAATCATGGCCGACAAACACACCATGTCGGCCCACTCCAGGTCGTCATCGGTCAAGGCTCCACAGTTGAGATCGACCAGCCGAAACTCGTAATCGTCCGGCGTCAGAGCGGCGATGGTGATCAGGCCCAGCGGCGGCATGAAGGACTTTTTGTTGAATATGGGCAGGACGTACTGCATCCCCCAGTAGGTCAGGGGAAATTCAGGATAAACGAGTAGGATGCGACGATAGGGGTACTGCATAGGCGTCCCTCCTCCTCACGTCCTATAGCCGACCCGGGTGGCGCTTGTACAGGGGCGGGACAGCAGCGGGGCAGGAACGGGGCAAGAACGGGGATAGACACACCGCGTCCGGCAACGCTACTTTATCGTCAACACCGCCACACCCGGCCCGAGCGGCGCGAGGCCGCACAGAAAGGTTTCCACATGACCCATTCAGTCTCATACACCCGAGATGGCGACATCGGCGTCATCACCGTCAACAACCCGCCCGTGAACGCGCTGAGCCAGCACGTCCGTCAGGGCCTGTTGGACAGTTTTCGCCAGGCCGCCGGCGACGATACCGTCGCCACGGTGCTCATCTGCGACGGCCGGACCTTTATTGCCGGGGCGGACATCACCGAGTTTGGTAAGCCGCTCCAGCCGCCGAGTTTTCTGGGCACCATGGAGATGATCGAGAACCTGCCCAAGCCGGCGGTCGCCGCCATCCATGGGACGGCGCTAGGCGGGGGACTGGAGACCGCGCTGTGCTGCCACTATCGGGTTGCCGTGCCGTCGGCCCGGGTCGGTCTGCCCGAGGTCAGCCTGGGGCTGCTGCCGGGCGGGGGCGGCACCCAGCGCCTGCCACGCCTGATCGGTCCCGAGGCTGCCCTCCAGGTCATCACCAGCGGCGTGCCGATGACAGCCGGCCAGGCCCGGGCGGTCGGGGTGATTGACGAAATCGTTGACGAGGGCGACCTGCTGGCCGGGGCCAAGGCGTTTGCCCACAAGCTCGTTGCCGAGGCCGCCCCGCTCAAGAAAGTGCGCGACCTGAACGACAAGGTGACCGGCGTGGATCTAAAAATCTTTGACGCGGCGCGCCAACGGGCAAACGCCGAACGCCGCGGCTTTGAGGCGCCCCAGCGCTGTATTGACTGTGTCGAGGCCGCCTGCAACCTGCCCTTCGACGAGGGTCTGGCCAAGGAGCAGGAACTGTTCAGACAGGTGCTGAGCAGCCAGCAGTCCGCAGCCCAGCGCCACATCTTCTTTGCCGAACGCGCTGCGGCAAAAGTCGCCGACATGCCCAGGGGCACCACCCCCCTGGCGATCAAACGCGTTGCCGTCATTGGCGCCGGCACCATGGGCGGCGGCATCGCCATGAACTTCGCCAACGCCGGGATTCCGGTCACGCTGCTTGAGGCCGGCCGCGAGTTCCTGGACAAGGGGCTGGCCGTTGTGCGCGCCAACTACGACCGCAGCGCCAAGCGCGGCCGCTTCACCACCGCCCAGGTCGAACAGCGGATGGGTTTGATCACGCCCAGCCTGAACTACGCCGACATTGCCGAGGTCGATCTTGTCGTCGAGGCCGTGTTTGAGAACATGGACGTGAAAAAGGAGGTGTTTGCCCGGCTGGACACGGCTACCAAGCCGGACTGCATCCTGGCCACCAACACGTCCACGCTCGATGTCAACGAAATCGCCTCCGTAACCCAGCGACCCGAAAAAGTCCTCGGCACCCACTTCTTCAGCCCGGCCAACGTCATGCGCCTGCTCGAAATCGTGCGGGGCGAACAGACCAGTTTTGAAACCCTGGCCACGGCCCAGGCGGTGGCCAAGACGATCAACAAAATCGGCGTGGTGGTCGGCGTGTGTGACGGCTTTGTGGGCAACCGCATGCTGCACTACTACGGCGGCCAGGCCCAGTTTCTGCTCGAAGAGGGCTGCCTGCCCCAGGACGTTGACGGGGCAGTGTACGACCTGGGACTGGCCATGGGACCGCTGGCCATGGGCGATCTGGCCGGACTCGATGTCGGCTGGCGCGTCCGACGCGAGCGGGGCCTGCCCGAGCGCCTGCCCGAGGGGGCGCGCTACTGTGCGATTCCCGACCTGATCTACGAAAAGGGCCGTTACGGTCAGAAGACCGGGGCTGGCTACTACCGGTATGAAGCGGGCGACCGCACTCCGCACCCCGACCCTGAGATTGAGCAGTTGATTATCAACTACTCCAGAGAGAAAGGCATTGAGCGGCGCAGCATCGGCCGTGAGGAAATTGTCGAGCGGACCATGTACGCGCTGGTCAATGAGGGAGCCCGGATTCTGGAAGAGGGCATTGCCCAGCGCGCCAGCGACATTGATGTCATCTATGTCTACGGCTACGGCTTTCCAGCCTACCTGGGCGGTCCGATGTTTTACGCCGATACGATTGGCCTGGACACGGTCTACAAGCGGGTGTGCGAGTTTGCCGAGCAAGACCCGGCCTCGTGGCAGCCCGCGCCGCTGCTCAAGCAGCTGGCCGAAACGGGCGGCACGTTCAATTAGCCGCAGACAGGAAGGAGAGGCATGGCCATGGCACGAGGAACACTGGACTGGCACTATCACCGACCGAGTTGAGTGACGTGCAAGAAGGCGCAAGAGTTTCTTGCCCAAAACGACTGCACGGCTATCACCCAGGTCAACGCCCGCAAAGAACCCCTTGACCGTGAGGCGGCGCGTGAGCTGCTGCAAAGCGTCTCGCGCGTCATCGCCGTCAAGGGCAAAAAAGTCCTCCGCTTTGGGCTGAAAAAAGGCCGCGACCCGAGCGACGAACTCATGGCGGCGGTGATCGGTCCGTCCGGCAAGCTGCGCGCCCCGGCCATTCGCAAGGGCAAGACCCTCGTCGTCGGCTTTCATCCCGATGCCTACGCCGAGGTGGTGTGAGGACGAGCAGTTCAATGCGAATGACTGATAGCAAGCTCCCTTGAGGATCACTTGCAGCTTTTTCCCAGGTTTCCTATTATCAGAAAAAAGTAATAATGGATGTATGGGACTTCCGGGAATATCAGAGCGCAACAGGGAGGCTTCCCGTATCGGAATGGTGTGAAGCGCTGTCACCAGGAAACCAGGCGAGAGCGGACAGGTTCATGCGCATTGCTCGACAGCTGGAGCGACTCGAAATGCCGTACTTTGGGAAATACCAAGAGTTGCTGGAGGCTCGATGGCACGGAGAAAACAATGTTCCGCACCGAATATTCTGCTACATCCCGTCCGGCCGGCGAGTGATATTTCTGTGTGGCTGTACACACAAAGACAAGCGGTATGATCCGACAAACGCCTACGACACGGCTAGAGGACGCCGTAAGGAGATACAGGACCGGAGGGCAAGCACACGTGAGTTCGATTTCTAAGCTGTGGCGAAAGTTGCGTAACAAAGCGTACCGGGACGGTTATACGGAAGCGCAGCTCTCCATCGAGGTTCCCTTCCAGGTCCGGGCGCTCCGAAAAGCACGCGGCTGGACCCAAGCTCAGCTCGCCGAGCGGTGCGGCATTCCGCAAGCCCGGATATCCCACATCGAACAGCCGGGCCGCGACCCGCTCTCATTGCGGACGCTGTACCGGCTGTCAGCCGCCTTTGATGTTGGATTGCTGGTTCAGTTTGTCCCGTTTAGTGAGTTGGTAAGCCGTGGAGCGGCATTCGATCCCAAGACCTTTCGTGTTCCCAGCTTCGAGGAAGACCAACACCCTCACTCCGACCCTCTCCCAGGGGGAGAAGAAACGTCCGCCGGTGCTGAACCAGATACTCCATCCGCCTCCCGGAACCGCTACCGGCTGCCCGATTTGAGCACTGGCCAGGCTGGCGCGGAGGACCCCCTTGAGGTCTACTCGTGGCAAGACCTGCGCGGCTTGATCTACGGAGAGACGGAAACCCGGTGATTGCAGTCGATACGAACCTGCTCGTCTACGCCCACCGCAATGAATCCCGTGTGCATGAAGCGGCTTTTGCGATTATGCGGACGCTTGCCGAAGGAAGCCAGATGTGGGCGATCCCCTGGCCCTGCTGCTACGAATTTCTGAGTGTGGTGACAAACCACCGCATTTGGAAAGACGCGGCAACGCCGCCGGAGCGCGCCTGGCAGCAACTCGAAGCCTGGACCACATCGCCAAGCAACCGTCTGCTCGGCGAGACCGACGGCTTTTTCGACGTGTTGAGCGGCCTCGTGCAGCGGCCGCGGGTGCGTGGTGGGATCGTACACGATGCCCGGATCGCCGCGCTGTGCCTGGCGCACGGTGCTGAAGCATTACTCACCCGTGATCGTGATTTCTCGTTATTTCCAGAACTGCGAACACGCGATCCATTCGCATAAGCTCGTGTCAGCGTACGCGCAAGGCGCTCAGCCGATTCAGCTGATGGAAGGCTGAGGCAGTATGGACAACCGCTTTTTTGAACAGCCGGTCCTGAATTCTCCCTACTGCTCCCAGCGGAGATAGGCTATGTTCACCTGTGAGGTCTGTCATGCCAAGGAGAGCCGAGAGGCGATGGTAGACGAAACTTTTCGGATCGCTGGGAAGTACGTCCGAGTCGATCATATTCCCGCCACGGTGTGTATTCGTTGTGGAGAAGAGACCTTCAGTCGTGAAACCACGGAAACAATTCGTCTGATGGTTCATGGACAAGCAAAACCGGCAAAGTCTGTCACCCTAGAGGTCTTCGAGTTTACACATGCCTCGAAAATCTAGTGGAATAGTGGCCAGTGGTCAGTGATGAGTGGTCAGAGGCCAGCAGGGAGGGGAACTCGCCACTCGCCACCGGTCTGTGGCCTTGGTTTTCCCGATTGTGGAAACGGTCCGGCGGCGGTTGACGGGGTAGCAACCGGTCGCTACCTTGAGAGCATGAAATCGGTCGGAATCAAGGTTCTGAACAGCCGGTTGAGCGAGTACGTCCGGCTCGCTGCTTCGGGCGAAACGATTCTCGTGACGGACCGTGACCAAGTGGTAGCGGAGCTCGGTCCGCTGAGGGAGACCCGGAGCCCGATCCTTGCCGATGCCTTCCTGGCCGACGCCGTGCGGTCCGGCGCGCTGACACCGCCGACGCTGGCTGCCTCGGGGCCGCCACCAAAGCCCACGCCGGTTGCCCGGCTGGACGAGGTCCTGGCCGAACTGGACGAGAATCGGCGCGACCGGTGATCTATCTCGACACGTCCGTCGCGCTCGCGCATCTCCTCGCCGAGGATCACCAGCCTCCGGGTTCGCTCTGGGAGGAGACCCTGATTTCCAGCCGGCTGCTGGAATACGAGGTGTGGACCCCCCTGCACGCCCGCGGGCTCGCTACGTCCCACGGCGAGGCGGCACGCTGGCTGATCGGACAGATTGCGCTGCTAGAGCTTACCCCATCGGTGCTGGCGCGAGCGTTGGCTGCCTTTCCCGGGCCTGGCCCGTTGCGGACGCTTGATGCCCTGCATCTGGCGTCATGTGCGTACCTGGTCGATCACGGCCAGGAGGTCGCCCTCGCGAGCTATGACCGGCGGATGACCGCCGTCGCCCGCGCTATGGATATTCCGCTCTTCGATCTGGAAGCATCGCAAACCGCATGAACGGGTCGCGCGCGCAAAAGCGGACAGCGGGGAGTAGTGGTCAGTGAATAGTAGCGAGTGGTCAGCAGGGCCCCCTAGACACTGGCCACTCGCCCCCCGGCCTTGCGTCGGCGGTTCAACCTCCTGTTGAATGGCGGATAATGTCCCCTTAGCGCGTTTTACGATAGGTTGTAGCCAGTCAGCCGGGAGTGTAGGAGTTGGCAGGAGAGGAGGGCCGCAGGGATGCCACGGGCCTATTCGATGGATTTACGCGAACGCGTGTTAGCGGCGTGTGACGCGGGCCACGCTTCGCGGGTGGTGGCCCGGCAGTATCAGGTGAGCCGGGCGTGGGTAGATCGGCTCAAGCAGCGCCGCCAGGAGACCGGCGAGATCGGGCCGCGCCGCCCGCGCCGCTTCAAGCCCCAAGCGTTAGCGGGGCACAGGGAGCAGCTGCGGGCGCTGGTGGCGGCCCAGCCCGACCTGACGTTGGCAGAGATGCGCCAGGCTCTCGGAGTCTCGTGTAGCCTCGTCTCGGTGTGGCGGGCGCTGCGGCGGTTGGGCCTCACGCTAAAAAAAAGTCCTGTTCGCCCAGGAACAGACCCGGTCTGATGTACTCCTCGCGCGCCAGCGCTGGCGTGCAGCTCAGCCCACCCTGGCCGCCTCCCGGCTGGTCTTCATTGATGAGAGTGGATTTAGCACGAACCTGACCCGGCGGCGTGGCTGGGCGCCCCGGGGCCAGCGCTGCGTGAGCCGCGTCCCTTATCGGCGCGGACAGACGACCTTTGTGGGAGCGCTACGGGTGACGGGGCTGACGGCCCCGCTGGTCCTGGATGGCCCGCTGACGACCGCCGCCTTCCGCGCCTATGTGGCGCAGTTCCTCGTGCCCACCTTACACCCGGGTGACCTCGTCATCCTCGATAATCTCGCCGTCCATAAGGACCCGGTCAGTGCCCAGTCCATTGACCAGGCGGGGGCGCAGCTCGTGTTCCTGCCCCCGTATAGTCCCGACCTCAATCCCATTGAACAGGTGTTTGCCAAACTCAAAGCCTTGGCACGGGGCGCCGCCCCACGGTCGCGTGAGGCGCTCTGGGCCTATCTCGGCACGGCCTTGCGCCACGTCTCCCCGCTGGAATGTCAACACTACTTCCACCATTGTGGCTACACGGTAACGTAAATTGCTCTAA
>JAAXHF010000549.1 GCA_012271025.1 Deltaproteobacteria bacterium
CGCATGAAGCTTCTCTTCGTTCCCGCCAGTTCTGTTCCTTGCCGTGAGATGAAGCGCTTTTCGCACCGGAAAAAGTGATCCCACCGTATCAGATATGCGAGCCTCGACCAGTCGGCCTCACCTGCCATTGCTCCGCTACAACAAATCTGAGATATACAAGCGCGTGTCTGTCCGGGAAAAACTGCGCCGCACCCTCAGCCATGCCTTCGCCCTGCCGGCCCATTCCGCGCCGCTGACGGCCGAGGAGCGCGCACTGCTGGAACACGTCGCCCAACGCCTCGCCCAGCGACGCCTGGAGGCGCCGGCCATCCTGTTTCTGGAATCGGTCGGACCGCTCAATTTCATCGGCAGCCAGGTGTTGCACGGCCTGCGTCCGTTCCTGGAGCTGGTGTGCGACCCGACAGAGCTGGAACGCCTGGCCGTCCTGCTCGAACGCCGCGACAGCCTTGAGCAGCTCACCGCGCTGCTCTCCCACCGGGCATGAATCCGCACGACCTCAACGTCATCCTGGCCACCGACTGTGGCAGCACGACGACCAAAGCCATTCTGATCCAGAAGCGCGGCCGGGAATACCGCCAGACCCACCGCGGTGAAGCCCCGACAACGGTCGAAGCGCCCTTTGAGGATGTCACTCGTGGGGTCTTGAACGCCATTCAGGAGGTCGAAGACCTGTCCGGCCGGACGATCCTCGACGGCGAGCGCATTCTCACCCCGGCCCGAGCCGAGACTGGGGTCGATATCTACGTCTCGACCAGCAGTGCCGGCGGCGGTCTCCAGCTGATGGTCGCCGGCGTGGTCACAAGCATGAGCGCCGAGAGCGCCCAGCGCTGCGCCCTGGGTGCCGGGGCGATTGTGATGGACAGTCTGGCCTCCAACGATGGGCGGCCCGGCTATGAGAAGATCGAGCGCATCCGCCATCTGCGCCCGGATATGATCCTGCTGGCCGGCGGCACGGACGGCGGCACAGTCTCCCACGTGGTTGAGATGGCCGAGTACATTGCGGCGGCTCAGCCGCGGCCACGCCTGGGTCTGGGCTACCAGCTGCCGATTGTGTATGCCGGCAACAGCGCGGTACGGGAGCAGATCCAGGATATTCTGGGCGACCAGGCGGCCCTGTCCATCACCGACAATATCCGGCCCGTTCTGGAGCGCGAAAACCTCATGCCGGCCCGGCACACGATCCACGACCTGTTCCTCGAACACGTCATGGCCCAAGCGCCGGGCTATGAGCGGCTGATTGACTGGACCGGCGCGCCGATTATCCCGACGCCGGCGGCCGTCGGAATGATCATCGAGACCCTGGCCCGCCAGACCCAACTGAACGTCATCGGGGTCGATATCGGCGGGGCCACCACCGATGTCTTCTCGGTCTTTCGGACCATCTTCAACCGGACCGTCAGCGCCAATCTGGGCATGAGCTATAGCGTGGCCAACGTGCTGGCCGAGGCCGGCCTGGACCAGGTCCGACGCTGGCTGCCGTTCGCGTGTGATGAGCAAGACCTGCGCAACCAGATCAAAAACAAGATGATCCGGCCGACGACTATTCCACAAACCGTGAGGGACCTGCAGATCGAGCAGGCGCTCGCCCGCGAGGCGCTGCGTCTGGCCCTGGAGCACCACAAACAGCTGGCGGTAGAACTCAAGGGCGTTCAGCAGGAACGCTCGGTGTCGGACGCCTTTGCCCAGACCGCCTCGGGCCAGAGCCTGGTAGACATGCTGGCCTTGGACCTGATCATCGGCAGCGGCGGCAGCCTGTCCCACGCCCCGCGCCGGGTCCAGGCCATGCTGATGCTGATCGATGCCTACGAGCCGCTCGGCATCACCCGGCTGGCGGTCGATAGTATCTTCATGATGCCCCACCTCGGGGTGTTGTCCACCGTCCATGAACAGGCGGCGACCGAGGTGTTGCTCAAGGACTGTTTGATCCCACTCGGCACCTGCGTTGCCCCGAGCGGTCGCGGAAAAGTCGGCCAGCCGTGTTTCTCCTACCGTCTCGTCCAGCCCGACGGGCAGACCCTTGACGGCAGCCTGAGCTGCGGCAGCCTGGAGCGGCTCAGCCTGGCCGACGGCCGTGAAGCGCGGCTCGAACTCAAGCCCAGGCGGGGCTTTGACTTTGGGGCCGGTCCGGGCAAGGCCCTCAGCGCTTCAGTCGTGGGCGGGACCGTCGGCCTCGTGCTCGACGCCCGAGGCCGACCGCTCAGCCTCGCTCCAGACGAGGCCGGCCGGACCGCCCAGCTCCGAGCCTGGCAAACCGCGCTCGACCTGTATCCCGATTCGGACTGAGCCATGGCCCACGCCTATACCCCCGGCCTGCGTGTTGCGGCCGACACCACGCTTCGCAAGCAACGCCTGCTGCCCATCCCCGGCCAGGTTGTCGTCGCTCAGGGCGAGCGGGTCACAGCCCAAACCCAGCTGGCCCACACCGAACTGCCCGGCGCGGTCTACCCGGTCAACGTGGTCAACCGGCTCAGCATCGCGCCGGCCGAGGTTCACGCCTATCTGCGCAAACGAGAGGGCGAGACTATCGAAAAGGGCGAAGTCCTGGCCGAGAACACACCCTGGCTGCGGTGGTTGCAGACCCAGGTACGGTCTCCGGTCAGCGGCACGGTTGACAGCATCTCAACGGTCAGCGGCCAGGTCTTTTTGCGCGAGCCGCCCGAGGTCATTCGCCTGTCGGCCTATATCGACGGCACGGTCGTCGAGGTCATTCCCGGCCAGGGGGCGGTGCTTGAGACACGCTGTGCCCTGGTCCAGGCGATTTTCGGGCTGGGCGGAGAAACAACGGGACAGCTCAGCCGGGCTGTCTCGCGGCCGGATGAAATCCTGACCCCACAGCATCTACGACCGGAGCACGCCGGCCGGATCGTGATCGGTGGCGCGCTGGCCCAAGCCGACACCTTTGCCAGGGCCAGAGCCCTGGGGGTCCACGCCTTAGTCGTGGGCGGCGTCCATGACCAGGACCTGAAAGCGCTGCTGGGCTATGACCTGGGCGCGGCCATTACCGGGACCGAACGGCTCGGCTTCAGCCTGCTGGTCACCGAGGGTTTTGGGTGCATCCCGATGGCCACCCGCAGCTTCGAGTTGCTGAGTGCCAAGGAGGGGCAGCCCGCGTCGTGCAGCGGGGCGACCCAGATTCGAGCCGGAGTGATGCGGCCCGAGGTCATTATTCCGCTCGGGCGGGAAGAGGCGGCCGGCGACGCGCCTGACCGCCGGACGATCAGGCCCTCGGGCATACACATCGGAGATATGGTGCGGATTATTCGGGAGCCCTACTTTGGTCTGCTGGCTCGGGTTCAGGCGCTGCCGGCCGAGTTGCAGCCCACCCCGACCGAGAGTCGGGTGCGGGTGCTGGTCGCCCGCCTGACCGACGGGCGGGAGGTGACGATTCCGCGGGCGAATGTGGAAGTTGTTGAGGGCCAGGGAGTGGCGTATGAGCGGCCATAAGCGGCTGTGCCGGCTAGTGGTTTGCTGGGCTGTCTTGGCGGCCGGGCCGGTCTTTGGCCAGGATATGGCGCTCGAGGCATTTGATACGCCGGGCGATGCCGGGGGCAGCGTTGTGCTGCGCTGGCAGGCGCTGCCGGCCGAAACGGCCGAGGCCAGCTATCAGGTGTTGCACGGCCAGCAGCCCGACGGTCCGTTCAGCCCCACTGTCGAGCTGGCCGCCACCAGCCACTACGAAACCGACCAAGCCGGCCCGTGGTGGGTGTGGGGTTCACCCCGGCCCGACTGGCACCGGCTGGAAGTCGAGCTGGAGAGCGACGGCACGGCGTTTTTCAGGCTCGTGCTGCTGGCAGGCCAGCACCGTTTTGAGAGCCGGACGGTTTCAGCCACCCCCCGGGCCAACCTGTTTCGCTGGTCGAAACTCAACAATCTGATCCTGGTCCTGGCCTTTGGCGCGGCCGTGCTGGTGTCTATTCGCCGCGCCCGCAACAACCCGCATATCTTTCTGCGCCGCATCCCCGGTCTTGAGGCGGTCGAAGAGGCGGTCGGGCGAGCGACCGAGATGGGGCGACCGATCCTGTATCTGACCGGCAGCGGCGAACTGAACGGCGGCGGCGATCCGTCCAACCTGTCAACCATCGCCGCCACGGTTATTCTGGGCGAGGTGTCGAAGCGGGTGGCCAGCTATGGCGCCGAGCTGCGGGTTCCCCACCGCTCGGCGATCGTCATGGCCATCTGCCAGGAAATGGTCAAAGAAGCCTATCTGACGGCCGGCCGGCCGGACGCCTACACCGAAGAGACCAACTTCTTCATTACCCAGGACCAGTTTGCGTATACCGCAGCGGTCGACGGCATCATGCTGCGCGACAAACCTGCGGCCAACATCTTCATGGGCTATTACTACGCCGAATCCCTGCTGCTGGCCGAAACCGGGGCGTCGACCGGGGCAATCCAGATCGCCGGCACCGATGCCGACCATCAGCTGCCGTTTTTCATCACTACCTGCGACTATACCCTGATCGGCGAGGAACTGTACGCGGCCAGCGCTTACCTGTCCCGTGAGCCGGCCCTGGTCGGCACCCTGCGCAGCCAGGATCTGGGCAAGGCCGTGCTGCTGGGGGTCTTGCTGGTCGGCAGCCTGGCCCTCAGCCTGGGGGAGTTCAGTCCGCTGGCCGGGGTGGACATGCTGGTGCAGATCTTTTCGGATTTTCGGTAAAAGCGTATGACCTTCTGGAAACGGACCCTGCCGCTGCTGATCGCCTTTGTGCTGGGACTGACCTTCACCGCTCAGTACTACATCCCCCACCCGGTCTCGGAGGCGTTGTTGACCGAAGCCTCGGTCTGGAACCAGATCATCGCCGGCTTTGCGATCATCCTCGGCGTCGGCAGCCTGCTGCGCGTCCACTACCTCAGGATCGCCCGCCAGGAGGCCGGCTGGGGCTATAGCGGCGTCCTGTTCGTGTCGATGCTGATCGTCCTCGGGGCCGGCCTGTGGTCCGGGGGCGTCTCCGAGGGCAGCCTGTTCGGCTGGTTGTACAGCTATGTCATCGTCGCCCTGCAGAGCACGATGTTCTCGCTGCTGGCCTTTTTTGTCGCCTCGGCGGCCTACCGCGCCTTTCGGGCTCGCAGCCTTGAGGCGAGCGTCCTGCTGCTGGCCGCCATCATCGTCATGGCCGGCCGGGTCCCGCTCGGCGAATATCTGCTGGCCGGCCTGGGCCAACTCTCGGACTGGATCATGCAGGTGCCCAACACCGCAGCACAACGGGCCATCCTGATCGGTGTCAGCCTGGGCGGCATTGCGACCTCGATCAAGATTATTTTCGGCATTGAGCGGGCCTATCTGGGCGGAGAGGACGAGTAACACATGCGAGACCTTGCCGACCGCATTCTCAGCCTCGACCGTCGCTTCATTTTCATCCTCATCGGTCTGGTCATCCTCATTCCGCTGCTCTACCCGATTGGTCTGCCGGTCCGGGTCTCGGCCGAGGTGCAACGGGTGTATGACTATATCGAGCGTCTGCCCGAGGGCGCCAGGATAGTGATCTCGCTCGACTATGACCCGGCCTCCAAACCGGAGTTGCAGCCGATGACGGTCGCCTTCCTGCGCCATGCCTTTCGCCGCAAGCTGCGCCTCATCGGTCTCACCCTGTGGCCGACCGGAACGAGCATGGCCGAGTCGGAGTTGACCCGGATTGGCCAGGAGTTTGGCAAGGTGTACGGCCAGGACTATGTGTTTCTGGGCTATGCGCCGGGTGAGGCCAACGCCATTCTCAGCATGGGTCAGGATCTGTATGCGGCCTTTCCGACCGATTACTATGGCACGCCGACACCCACGATTCCGGTCCTGAACGCGATTCGCAGCCTGCAAGATGTCGCGTATGTCTTCAGCCTGAGCGCCGGTTTTCCCGGCCTCGATACCTGGTACGTGTACGGCAAGGAGAAATACGGCTTTGAACTGGGCGGCGGGAGTGTGGCGGTCAGCGTGCCCAAGTTCTATCCGCTGCTCAATACCGGCCAGATCCAGGGCTTGCTGGGCGGCCTGCGGGGTGCGGCCGAGTATGAAACCCTGCTCGACATGCCGGGCAAGGCGCGCGCCGGCATGGACGCCCAGTCGGCGACCCACTTTCTGATTATCGGGCTGATCGTGGTGTGCAACGGCCTGTATTTTCTGAGCGGCCGCGCCGGACGCAGGTCGGGGAGACGCGGGTCATGAATCCCCAGTCGGTCAGTAGCGAAATCCTGCTCGGCGCCTGGGCGGCCAGCCTGCTGAGTCTCTTCATCTACAGTTTTCTGTACAAGGACAACCCGCTGTTCAAGCTGGCCGAGCATATTTTTGTCGGTGTCTCGGTCGGCTATGTGCTGACCATTACCTATCACGAGGTGATGCTCAAAAAGCTGTACGTGCCGCTGGTCGAGCAGGCCGACTGGTTGTTACTGATCGCCGCCGGGCTGGGTCTGTTCATGCTGGCGCGTCTGGTGCCGGCCTGGGCCTGGCTGAGCCGGATTGCGTTTGCCTTTATCCTGGGCATCAGTTCGGGGGTGGCCATCCCCAGATTTCTGTCCTCGTTTGTCCTGCAACAGGTCCAGGGCACCCTCACACCGCTGGTGTCGGTCGGACCCGACGGCTGGGTGTTTGGTCTGGCCGAGTTGAACGCCGGCCTGATCCTGGTCGGGGTGGTGAGTGTGCTGTTCTATTTTTTCTTCTCGGTCGAGCACGGGCCGGGCACGCGGTATGTGGCGCGCACCGGCATGTACTTCCTGATGGTCTCCTTTGGCGCGGCCTTCGGCTATACGGTCATGGCCCGCATGTCGCTGCTGATCGGCCGCTTTGACGAGCTGTTGGGCTACGCCTCGCCCGCCTACGGCTATGCCAGCCCGATTGCGCTGGTCGGGGTGGTGGCCGGCCTGGTGTGGTGGGAACGTCGACGGGCCGGCCGTGGTTCGCGGGGGGACTATTCCGCGGGCTGAGCCGCCTCAGGGCTGGCCGGCGCGGCCCGGGCTGCGGCTTTGGCCTTTTTCCCCTCAGACACGGGCCGCACGCGCTCGCCCTTCAGCCGGGCGGCCTTGCCCCGCAACCCGCGCAGGTAGTACAGCTTGGCCCGCCGGACCTTGCCGCGCACCGTCACCTCGATCCTGTCAATCCGCGGTGAGTGGCGGGGAAAGACGCGTTCGACGCCGACGCCGTAGGAAATTTTCCGAACGGTAAACGTCGCCCGGTTGCCGCTGTTGGCGTGGCTGATGACCACGCCCTCAAAGACCTGAATCCGTTCCTTATCGCCCTCGACGATTCTGGCGTGGACGCGAATCGTATCGCCAGGCTTGAAGTCGGGCAGGTCCGTTCTCAGCTGGCTGGCTTCAAGCCGATCAATACTCGTGCTCATGGCCATGTTCCTCTCTGTGCGTCGCGGGCGGTCAGCACGGTGGGGCGAATCCGACGAACAGGGACCGGCCTGCCCGCCTTCGGTCAACCTCGTTCCTTATGCTCGCTGAACGCCGCTGGCTGAATGCCAAGCGCTAAGGTCGTCTCTCTCTAAGAGCCGGTTAGCTTAGCCTGCCCCTGTCGGTCGGTCAAGCGACCACACGCTGATGACCACATGGCAATACGAAGAGAGCAGCGTTCAGTGTGGCGCCCCCAACAGGCGATCCAGGATAATCGCCGCTGCGGCCCGGACCGACAGGTGGTTATAGCCTCCCCTGCCGCGAATGGGCTCAAGAAAGTCGTCGGCCTGGTCCAGGACTGCTTCGGTCAGCCCCCAGCCGGTGCCGAGCAGGATCAACACCGGAGGGCCGGCCTGCTCAAGTCGGTGCCGCAGTGCGGCAAACGACAGCCGTGTGCCGCCGTCTCTGGCTGAGGTAGCGATCAGCCGCGGTCGCTCCCCGGCCTCCTGCCGCACAGCCTCAAGGGTGTCCTCCAGACGTTGGCTCAGGGCAACAATTTCGAGCGCGTCTTTGCGGGTCGCGTTATAGGTGCTGCCGTAGCCAGCCTGCCAGTGATCGAGGATCTTTTCGGCCAGGGCGCGCAGGGTCGGAACCGGATTGACCACAAAGAAGCGCTTGACGCCATAGGTTTTTGCCGAGCGAGAGATATCGTGGATATCCATATTGGTGATCGAGGTGGTGACCACCTTGCGCTCTTTGTCGTACACCGGGTGGTGGAGCAGGGCCAGGTATAGCTCAGCCATGTGTCACAAAGAGTAAACGTGTCAACAACTTTGCTCTATTGGAGGACACGTTTACTCTTTTCACCAAAGGTGGGCGATAATCCCTGCTCGGCCAACCAGCGCTTTTCTTCCAGGCTGAGGGGGGCCGTATCCAACAGCTCGGGGCGGCGCTCGCGAGTCCGCAGCAGCGCCTGACGGCGTCGCCAGCGGGCAATGTCGGCGTGATGGCCGGATAGCAGCACCTCGGGCACGCGCAGCCCCCTGAACTCCTCGGGCCGGGTATACTGGGGGTATTCCAGCAGTCCGGTGCTGAACGACTCGTCCTGGGTCGATTCTTGGCGACCGACCACCCCGGGGACGAGACGAGCGACCGCGTCGATGACGACCAGGGCGGCGATTTCTCCGCCGCTCAACACATAGTCGCCGATTGACACTTCCTCATCGACCACCGTTCGGACTCGCTCATCGATCCCTTCATAGCGTCCGCACACCAGGACCAGAGTCTGTTCGGCAGCCAGCTGGCCGACCTTTTGCTGGGTCAGGGGCGTGCCTTGGGGGGATAACAGGAGACGTTTCGGCCGCTCCAGCCGACGCCCCAGCGCTTCGAGCGCGGCAAAGATCGGCTCGGGCTTCATGACCATGCCAGGGCCGCCGCCATACGGCGCAGCGTCGGTGGAACGGTGCTTGTCTGCTGTGTAGTCGCGCAGATTATGAACATGACAAGCCACCAGCCCCCGGTCTTGCGCCTTTTTTAGCAGGCTCACCGACAGCGGCGAGGCAAAGAATTCTGGAAAGATGGTCAGTACATGGAACTGCATAGCGCTCTCAGTCAAGCAGTCCGTCCAGAGGCTCAATCACCGCTTGTCGGCCGGGGATGTCAATGCTGCGGACGACTTCCTGGGTGACGGGAATCATGTACTCTTTCTTGCCCTGGCGCACAACCCAGACATCGTGTCCGCCGGAGAAGAAGACCTCCCGCAGCGTGCCGAGTTCTTGCCCAGCGGTAGTCAGGACAGTCAGCCCGACCACCTGATAGTAGTAGAACTCGCCATCCTGGAGCGGGGGGAGCTGGTGCTCGCCAACCGCAACCGTGCGGTCGCACAGAGCCTGGGCCTGCTCGCGTGAGACCACGCCCTCGAAGGCGACCAGCAGAAACGGGGGGCGGGGGCGCAGCCGGGTGATCCGCGCCGAGATCAGCTGCCCGGCGCGATCCTGAAGCTGAACCACCAGACCGGTTTTGAGGGTCGGACAGGGGAACGCGTAGGGCCGCAGACGGAGTTCTCCGCCTACGCCGTGAGTCTTGACCAGACGACCGAGCGGAACAAGGCAGTCAGCGCCCGGCGTGTCATTTTTCTTCGACGATTTCAAGGACAACTTTGCGGTTTGTCCGTGAGGCTGCGGCATTCAGCAGCGTCCGGATCGACTTGGCAGTCCGTCCCTGTTTGCCAATGATCCGACCCAGATCGTCCTTTGCCACGCGGAGTTCAAGAATCGAGGCGGTCTCGCCCGGTATTTCGTTCACCTCGACTTCGTCGGGATGGTTCACCAGCGCCTTGGCCAGGTATAAGACGAGATCCTTCATACGGTGTTCCCCGTGCGCTCTAGGCGACAGGTTCCTGCTCGGCCTTGTGAATCAGCCGCGCAACAGTGTCGGTCGGTTGAGCGCCGTTTTGGAGCCATTTTTTCAGTTTGTCTGTCTTGAGCTGCACCACGGCCGGATCTTTGGTCGGATCGTAGAACCCGAGCTGTTCGATAAAACGGCCGTCGCGCGGAGAACGCGAGTCAGCCGCAACAATACGATAGAAGGGACGCTTTTTGGCCCCGTGACGGGCCAGCCGAATTTTGACCATAGGTTGTTTCCTCTTACCCCCAGAATGAAAGCGACTTGCGCGCTTTGTGGGCCTTTTTGGCCAGCTTGCTCATTTTGCCCGGCCGGCCCGATTTTTTGGCCGACTTGCCGGCCTTTTTTGGCAGCTGGCCCAGTTGACCGAGCTGGGCCAGATCGGCCCCGGCAGGCATATCACCGAGTTGGCCCATACCGCCGAACTGGGACAGTTTGCGCATCATCTTCTTGGCTTCGGCATACTGCTTGAGGAAGCGGTTCACCTCGGCTACCCGGGTCCCGCTGCCGTTGGCGATCCGCCGCCGCCGGCTGCCGTTCAACACCTCGGGCCGCCGCCGTTCCTGCTTGGTCATGGACGAGATAATGGCTTCGACGCGCCGGAACTCTTGTTCGGCCTGGTCCATGTCGGTGTTTTGCATGGCCTTTTTGCCGCCCGGGAGCAGGGACATGAGGTCGGAGATCGAGCCCATTTTTTTGAGCATGCGCATCTGCTCGGCAAAGTCGGCCAGGGTGAACTGGTTTTTGCGCAGCTTTTTTTCGAGCACCTCGGTCTGGTCCTGATCGTAGACCTTTTCGGCCTTTTCGATCAGCGACAGCACATCGCCCATGCCCAGGATACGCGACGCAGCCCGGTCCGGATAAAAGGCTTCCAGCGCGTCGAGCTTTTCGCCGATGCCGATGAAGAGGATCGGCTTGCCGGTCACCGAGCGCAGCGACAGGGCTGCCCCGCCGCGGGCGTCGCCCTCGACCTTGGTCAGAATGACGCCGTCGAGCGCCAATTCGGTGTGAAAGCCCTGGGCGACATTGACCGCCTCCTGGCCGGTCATGGCATCGGCCACGAGCAGGATTTGATGGGGGGTGACGGCGGCCTTGAGCCGACCGAGCTGCTGCATCAGATCGGTGTCGACCTGCTGGCGCCCGGCGGTGTCGATGATGACCACATCCGCCCCGTCGCGTCGGGCGGCGTCAACGCCGGCGACCGCGATCCTGACCGGATCGGTGGCCGACCCGTCGTTGGGCGTCGGATACACCGGTAGCCCGACCTCTTCGCCAATGATGCGGAGCTGATCAATGGCGGCCGGGCGAAAGGTGTCTGCCGGCACCAGGTAGGGCCGGCGGGCCTGTTCGGCCTTGAGATAGCGGGCCAGCTTGCCGGCAGTGGTGGTCTTGCCCGAGCCGTTCAGCCCGACGAGCAGAATCACTACCGGCGGGGTGGCCGACAGGTTCAGCTCGGCGTGCTGTCCGCCCAGCAACTCGATCAACTCGTCGTTGACGACTTTGACCAGCTGCTGGCCGGGCGACAGACCGGCCGTGACCTCCTGCCCCAGGACCTTGGTCTTGACCCGCTCGACAAAGTCGCGGACAACCCGAAAATTCACGTCGGCCTCGAGCAGCGCCAGACGCACTTCACGTAGCGCCTGCTCGATATTCTTTTCGGTCAATGTTCCCGGCCCACGCACCCGGCGCAGGACAGCGTCCAGTTTTTCGCTCAGCGCTTCAAACATAGGAATCCCAGGAGATGTGTAGGGGCTCCCCTCACATATAAAATGGTGACCGGAAAGTCAATCAATTCGAGCGGCGGCTTGCTTGCGTACAAACAGGAAATACGCTAGCTGTAGGTTGATGACGACCCAAGGAAAATTTCTCGTCGGTGTCGCCCTCATGATAGCGGCGGTCGGCTACCTGATGTATACCGGTATCCGTGAAACGAGCACCTATTACCTGACTCTGGAAGAATTTCTGCCCCAGAAGGACGCCTTGGCAAACACCGGCGTGCGGGTCGCCGGGCGGGTCAAGAGCGGCTCGATTGACTGGAATCCCAAGAATCTCAAGCTCACCTTCACCATGATCGGCTTCGACCAAAACGGCCAGCCGGTCACTACGCCGGGCCGGGGTCTGGCCGTGCACTATCAGGGCGTGCTGCCCGACATGTTTGCCGAGGGGCGGGATGTGATCGTGGAAGGCGAGTACACGCCCGGAGCAGACACACTCCACGCCACGACCGTCATGACCAGCTGTCCGTCAAAGTATGAGGCCGAACTCGACGAAGCAAACGCCGATAGCCAACCGCATACGAAGACAGCAGCGTTCACTTTGCACCCGGCTTTGCCCTCCTGAGCGCTTCCGCCGTCCCTGAACATGACGCAGCCGTGACACATCTTGGTTCTCTCGCTCTGTATCTGGCCCTGGTGCTGGCGGCCTATGCCGTGGCCAGCAGTCTGTGGGGTGCGCGGCAAGGCCGTCAGGTGTGGATCGCCAGCGGCGCGCAGGCGGTGTATGCCGTGTGCGGCTGTGTGGTCATTGCCTCAGCCGCCCTCATCCACGCCCTGCTGAGCGAAGATTTCAACGTCGAGTACGTGGCCAGCTATTCCAGCTCGACCTTGCCCATTCAGTATAAAATTGCCGCCTTTTGGGGCGGCCAAAAGGGCTCACTGCTGTTTTGGACCCTGATCCTGGTGTGTTTCAGCGCCATCGTTCAGGTCCAGAATCGGGACAAAAACCGGGACTTGATGCCGTATGTCACCGCCAGCCTGATGACCATCAGCCTCTTCTTTCTGGGTCTGCTGTGTTTTCTGACCCCCCCTTTTGAGCGGCTGACGTTTACTCCGACCGAGGGTTCGGACTTAAACCCTCTGCTGCAAAACTACTGGATGACCATCCATCCCCCGGCGCTCTACCTGGGCTATATCAGCGCCGCCGTCCCGTTTGCCTTTGCCATGGCCGCCCTGGCGACCGGCAAACTCGGCCCGGTGTGGATTCAGACCACCCGGCGCTGGGCGCTGACATCCTGGTTTTTCCTGTCAATGGGCAATCTGCTGGGCGGACGCTGGGCGTACGAGGTCCTGGGCTGGGGCGGCTATTGGGCCTGGGATCCGGTTGAAAACGCGGCCATCATGCCCTGGTTTACAGCCACCGCCTACCTCCATTCGGTCATGATCCAGGAGAAGAAGAACATGCTCAAGGTGTGGAACATGGTGCTGGTCATCCTCACCTTTGCGCTGACTATCTTTGGCACGTTTTTGACCCGCAGCGGTGTGATTTCTTCGGTCCACTCGTTCACCCAGTCCGGTTTGGGCCCGTATTTCATGGCCTTTCTGGTGCTGGTCCTGGCCGGTGCGTTCGGCCTCCTGGTGTACCGTCTGCCCGAGCTCAAAAGCGACAACGAGCTGGATTCCATCGTGTCGCGCGAATCGGCCTTTCTACTGAACAATCTGGTCTTTGTCGGCCTGGCCTTCGCCACCTTCTGGGGTACGGTCTTTCCGATTCTTTCGGAATGGGTGCGGGGCGTCAAAATCACCGTCGGACCGCCCTTCTTCAATCAGGTCAACGCCCCTCTGGGAGTCGTGCTGCTGTTTCTGACCGGCGTCGGCCCGGTCATTGCCTGGCGGCGGGCGAGCATCAAGAGTCTGCGACGGAACTTCACCGCTCCGCTGGTATGGGGGCTAGCGACCGGGCTGCTCTTCTTTCTCTTTGGCTACCGCCACTACTACGCCGTGACCGTCTTCTCCATCGCCGGCTTTGTGCTGGGCACCATTGTCGTCGAGTTTTATCGCGGCACGCGGGCCCGCCAGGCCATGCTGGACGAGAGTTCACCCCGAGCGCTGGGCAAACTGGTGAGCAAGAACCCGCGCCGCTACGGCGGCTATGTGGTCCACGTCGGCGTGGTGTTGATCAGCATCGGCATTGCCGGCTCGTCCTTTTTCAAGCTCGAGGACCAACGCACGGTGGAACACGGTCAGCGCTTTGAGATTGGACGCTACAGCCTGGAATACGCCGGCATCACGCCCTACGACGACGCCCACTACTCGGCCCAGATCGCCACAGTCAGGGTATTTGTGGACGGACGTCAACTCGACACCCTGCGGCCGGAAAAACGGGTGTATAAAAAGCAACAACAGCCGACCACCGAGGTGTCGATTCGCCCCAGCCTGTTGGAAGATCTGTACGTTGTGCTGGGCAGCTATGACGCTCCGTCGGGCTTGGCCACCTTTCAGGTCTTTGTCAACCCACTCCTGTCCTGGATCTGGATCGGCGGCTTTGTCCTCATCCTGGGCACGTGTATCA
This sequence comes from Deltaproteobacteria bacterium, assembly GCA_012271025.1. The sequence goes on from JAAXHF010000549.1 coordinate 14,011, forward strand.
CCCTGGCTCCCAATCCGGCCGAACGCCAGGCTCTGGCCCTGGCCCGTGCGACTGAACGCGTAGAAGGAGAGGCTGTTGCCGATTAGCCGTCTGGTCCTGGTGTTGTGCGTCTTCGGACTCAGCCTGGGCGCCAGCCCACGTCCCACCCAGACCGAGTTGGAGGAAGCCCTGACCTGCCAGTGTGGATGCGGGCTCACGGTCCATAGCTGTAACCACCTGCAGTGCGGTTTTGCCATCCCTCGAAAACAAGAGATCGCCCAATTCCTGGCTGAGGGCAAAGGCCGTGAAGATATTCTGGCCGCCTTTGTCGCCGACTACGGGGAAAAGGTGCTGTCCGCGCCCACCACCAGTGGCTTTAACCTGGCAGCCTGGATTACCCCGTTTGCGGCCATCCTGATCGGAGGGCTGGTGATTGTGCTAATGAGCCTGCGCTGGGCCAGGCGGAGACCGCCACCGGCACCGCGCGCCGTCCCAGCCACCGACGCCGCCTATCGGGAGCGCCTCAACAAGGAGCTGGCCGACTTTGACGACTGAGCAGGGACGCCGCCCGCGTCGCCCATCAGCGTGAGACGCGTATGTCCTTTGTGCTGTATTTTGCCGGTCTTGTGCTTATCGCCAGCGTTGCCGCGCTGGTTGCCCTGCCATTGCTGCGACCGGACCGGGTCAGGACCGACCGGCCGCAGGCCAGCGCGCCCGAGTTGGAACGCTGGCAGGAACAAAAAAGCCAGGCTTACGCGGCCCTCAAGGAGGCCGAGTTCGACCTCCAAACCGGTAAGCTCACCGATGAGGACTACCGCGCGCTGCGTGACAAGTATGAAGCCCGAGCCCTGGACGCCATGGCCCGGCTCGACCGGCTGGAGCGGGGCTCGGCCGCTCGGGCTAACGAGTCTTGAGGTTGAAGGCCTGGGGGCCTTTTTCGCCGGGGCGAACCTGGAATTCGACCTCGTCGCCCTCGCGCAGGTCTTCGAAATACATCTTGGGCGCCAGACGAGAGCTGTGGAAAAACACATCCTCATTGCCCTCATCAGGAGTGATAAAACCAAAGCCCTTGGCCTTGATGATCTTTTTGATTGTCCCGGTCATAGGTCCTCCCTGTTCGGCCCCTATGAAAGAATACCGTCCGGCCCGTGTCAAGCGAAACTCAGGCGGTCGGTCATGGCTCCCGGGGGGTGGGCGGCTCGGCTATGAACGGGTGTGTCGTAAGGGCTGAAAATGTGCACAAAACGTTTGCCTGGACGCCGGTCCTGCGCGACATTTCGTGTACGGTTGAGGCCGGACAGGCGGTGGCCGTATTCGGTCCCAACGGCGCGGGCAAAACGACCCTGCTGCGTCTCCTGGCCGGCCTGCTCAAGCCCTCGTCGGGCAGCCTGCGGCTGTTCGCGCTGCCGGCCGACGACCCGCGCGCACGCAGACGTATCGGCTTTGTGGGTCACGACAGCTTCCTCTACCCCGACCTGAGCCCGTTTGAGAACCTGCGCTTTTATGCCCACGCCTACCGCCTGGACAATGTGTCGGCTCGCATCCAGGCCATGCTCGAGTACGTCGGTCTGCAAGACTGGGCGGCCACGCCGGTTCGGAGTCTGTCGCGCGGCATGGAACAGCGCCTGGCCCTGGCCCGGGCCCTGCTGCACGAGCCCGATTTGCTGCTGCTCGACGAGCCCTACACGGGCCTGGACGCCGAGGCCCTGGAACTGTTGCACGCCAGCCTGCTGCGGGCCAAACAGGCCGGCAAGACAATCGTGTTCAGCAGTCACGATTTTGAGCGCAGCCTGGCCTCGTGCAGCCGGGTCCTTATGCTGTGCCGGGGCTGCATCGTGTGGCAGTCGGCTGCCGACACACCGTCGGTGGCCGAGTTGCGCGACATCTACACCGAGTTCACCCGTCACCCGGCACGCGGCAGGCAGGACTGAGCCGATGTGGGCGATTGTGTGGAAGGACATTCAGCTTGAGCTGCGGACCAAAGAGCGGCTGGCGTCGTTTTTTGTGCTGGCGGTGCTGATTGTGCTGGTATGGATCTTCGCCCTCGGCCCGCAGCAGGCCCGCGACCCACACATCGGCGCGGCGGTGCTGTGGGTCGGGCTGCTGTTCGCCGGCATGCTCAGCCTGCAGCGCAGCTTTCTGATCGAGCAGGAGCGGGGCTGTCTGTCGGGCCTGCTGCTGTGCCCCATTGCGCCGAGTGACATCTTTGTGGCCAAGCTGCTCGGCAACATTGTTTTTCTGTCGCTGGTCCAAGCGATTGTCGTGCCGATCACCATTGTGTTGTGCGGTCTGCCGGTGTCGTGGTCTCTGCTTGGCCTGCCGCTTATCGTTCTGCTGGGCATTATCGGCTTTTCAGCCCTGGGGACCATATTCGCCGCCCTGGCCGTGCGCACCCGCGCCGGTGAGGTGCTCTTTCCCCTGGTCTTGTTGCCGCTCCTCGTCCCCCTCCTGCTATCAGCCGTCCAGACCACGGGTGCGCTGCTGAGCGACGGAGAGTGGACGGGGGTGTGGTTGCGGGTCTTGATCGCTTTTGATGTCGTCTTTGTGGTGGCCGGCTGGCTGCTGTTTGGGCAGGCGGTGTACGAGTAAGAGACACGGCGGTCGGCGGGAGAAATACGCATGAAAAAATTTGCCCCGTTTGCCAATACGGTCTTACCCTGGCTGAGCTGCGCGTCCATGCTTGTCGCCCTGGGCATGATTTTTCTGTACGTCCCAACGGAGAGAAATCTGGGAGTCGTGCAGCGCATTTTCTACTATCACCTGCCCGCCGCCTGGAATGCCTTTGGCGGCTTTTTCATTGTGGCCGGGGCCAGCGTCGCCTTCTTATGGAAGGGCGAGCGCAGGGCCGACCACCTGGCCCGGGCCGGGGCCGAGGTCGGCATGCTGTTTTGTACCCTGTTCATCGTCACCGGTTCGGTCTGGGCCAGGGCCAGCTGGGGTGTGTGGTGGACCTGGGACCCCCGACTGACGATGACGCTCGTCCTGTGGGTTGTGTATGCCGCGTATATTCTGTTGCGCCAGATCGGCGGCGACACCGAACACGTGGCCCGCTACGCCGCCGTCCTGGGCATTATCGGGGTTTTCAACATCCCGCTGCTCTACATCGCCATCCGTCTGTGGCGGGGCATTCACCCCAAGGTTGAAACCATGGCGCCGCAGATGGCCTGGACGCTGCTGGTGTGCAGCGCCGCCTTCCTGGTGTTGTTTGCCTGGATCATGTGGCTGCGTCTGCGCGGCCTGCACCTGACTGCCGAACTGGACGAGCTACGGCGTCGGGCGGTGGCTGCCTCATAGACGCGGGAGAGAACGGACATGTGGTATCTGTTTGGCGCGTTCAGCGCGTTCTGGTTGATCGTCTTTGTGTATATGTTCTCTCTGTCCCGCCAGCAGGGCCGGCTGTCCCACGAGCTGGAGACCCTGCGCAAGACGCTGGATGACCGGGGAGAGTCATAAAGGGAGCTGCTTGACTCTGTTTCCATCATCAAGCCTCAAAAATCTTGCCATGATGCTATTTTCCTGAAAAACCCCAGACCTCTTCGGTCCGTCTAGACCTTCTCTTGCGACAAGCTTACAGCAACATCCAGCCAGATATTTTGACAAAATCTGAATATCTGATAATCAGATCATATGAAGCGACGTATCTCAGCGACTCAAGCCGCCCGAACATTCTCCGACTTGCTTAATCGCGTCTGTTACCGAGGCGAGGAGTTCATCGTCGAACGGAGTGGCGAGCCGGTCTGTACAATCTCTCCGGTAAAACCGCTGCAATACACGGGAGCGGAACTTAGAGAGCTTCTCAAATCCCTGCCGAAACCTGATGCTGGATTCTGGGATAGCGTCGAAGAAGCCACCCATCAGTACTCAGATTTGCCGCAATCCCCATGGGAACGTTAATCGATACCAGCGTCCTCATTGCCGCAGAACGCGGACAGCTGGATTTATCAGCTCTCCTCACGACCTATGCGGATGAAAGCTTCGGACTCTCGGCAATCACAGCTACAGAATTGCTCCATGGAGTACACCGGGCAAAGACAGCCGCTCAGCGCAGTCGTCGAGAAGCATTTGTTGAAGGACTGTTGGCTCAAATTCCAATCCTTCCCTTTGGCCTGGTTGCCGCACGTATTCATGCTCGGGTATGGGCGCAATTGACCTCACAAGGAGTCACGATAGGAGCCCACGACCTTCTTATCGCCGCTACTGCTCTGGCAATCGACTGGCAGATTGTCACTTGTGACGAACGAAGCTTTCCCAAAATTCCCGGACTGTCTGTTATCAAATGCTAGACTCATTCAAGACACTTCCCAGCGTGCGTGTGAGCCCGCTGGGGCAAACCTCCAAAAAGCTCAGACCAGCTTCGGCCGGCAAAAGTGGGTGACAGAGGTTCGGCCATAGGCGTATTTCAGTTCGCGTCCGATTGTCTCAGCTCCCGCCGTGCCTCCTCCACCAGCCCTTCGACAAAGGTCCGGTACTCGTCCAGCTTGGCCTGGGTCGTGGCCTCAAAGCGCAGGACCAGAATCGGCTGGGTGTTCGACGCCCGGACCAGTCCCCAGCCGTGCGCAAACCTGACCCGCACTCCGTCGATATCGGTGATGTCATGGCTGCCGCGCAGGCGCTGGCAGACCCGCTCGGCAAGGGCGAACTTGAGTTCGTCCGGGCAGGGCAGCCGAATTTCGGGCGTGGTCACCGACGGCGGCAGGTCGGCCAGCAGTTGGCTCAGGTCGGCTCGGCTCAGCAGCTCCAGCAACCGACACGAGGCGTAGATCGCGTCGTCATAGCCGAAATAGCGGTCGGCAAAAAACAGGTGACCGCTCATTTCCCCGCCCAGCAGCGCCCCGGTCTCGCGCATCTTGGCTTTGAGCAGCGCGTGGCCGGCTTTCCACATGACGGGCCGCCCACCCCGCGCTGCCACCTCGTCAAACAGCATCTGGGAACACTTGACCTCGGACACGATCACGGCACCGGGATGGCTGGCCAGAATGTCGCGCGCGAACAGGATCATCAGCTCGTCGCCCCAGACGATACGTCCGCTCGGATCGACCACGCCGAGGCGGTCGGCGTCGCCGTCGTAGGCCAGGCCGACTTCGGCCTCGGTGTGTGTGACCGTCCGGATCAGCTGCTCCAGATTTTCGGGCACGGTCGGGTCAGGATGATGGTTGGGGAAATGGCCGTCCAGCTCACAAAACAGCTCCGTCACCCGGCAGCCCAGGGCACGAAAGATTGACGGCGCAACCGGCCCGGCGGTCGCATTCCCGGCGTCAACCACGACCGCCAGCTCGCGTTCCAGGCGCCCGAACTGCCGGCTCACAAACTCCTGGTAGGGACCAATGATCGGAGTCGGAACCTGTCGGCCCTGGCCCGAGGCGAAGTCTTGACGCTCAATCAGAGTCCGCAGGCGCTGAATGTCCCGACCGTGCAGCGTGACTTTGTCGAGACAGATCTTGAATCCGTTGTGCCCGGCCGGGTTATGGCTGCCGGTGACCTGGATTCCCCCGCCCAGGTCGTAGTGGTGGAGCGAGAAATACAGCAGCGGCGTCGGACACACCCCGAGATCCAAAACCTCAAGCCCGGTCGCGCACAGACCCTCCCGCAGCGCGGCGGCGTAGCCATCGGAACTCAGCCGGCAGTCCCGACCGACCGCAACCCGGCGCTTCCCGCGCGATACGACCAGGCTGCCATAGGCGCGGCCGAGCGCAGACGCGAAGTCGGCATCAAAATCCCGTTCGGCCAGCCCTCGAATATCGTACTCCCGGAAAATGGCCGGGTTGACACGACTCATGGCCTTGCGCGCGCTCCCGTCCGTGCGATCATGTGGCCGGCCAGCCGAATTGCGGCTTGCAGGCTGCGGGGGTCGGCCGTGCCGCGCCCGGCAATATCAAAGGCCGTGCCGTGGTCGGGCGAGGTGCGGATGATCGGCAGACCGATGGTCACGTTCACCCCATCGGTCCACGACAGCAGTTTGAGCGGAATCAGGCCCTGATCGTGGTACTGACAGATCACCGCATCAAACTCGCCGTTGACCGCCCGGACAAAAACCGAATCAGCCGGCAAGGGACCGGCCACCGACAGGCCCTGCTCAGCCGCCCGTCGAACCGCCGGACTGATCAGACGGTCTTCCTCATCGCCGAACGCCCCGCCCTCGCCGGCGTGCGGGTTCAGCCCGGCCACGGCCAGGCGCGGTCGGCTCAGACCATGAAAGCGAGCCAGGTGCCGAGCGGTGAGGACCAGGGTAGTCACGATGCGGCGGCTGGACAGGGCCGCCGCCACCTGGGTGAAGGGAATATGGGTCGTCACCAAAACGACCCGCAGACGGCTCCCGGCCAGCATCATGCGCACGTCCGGGCTGTGGGTGAGACCGGCCAGCAGCTCGGTATGGCCGGGGTAATCCCGCCCCGCCGCCCGCCACATGGCCTTGCTGATCGGCGCCGTCACCAGCGCCTGTATGGTCGTATCGCGGGCCAGACCAACCCCGGTCTCGACATAGCGGTAGGACGCCTCGCCGCCGGTCGGGGTCGGTCGGCCGGGCATCCGGTGTTGAGCCGGGAGGCGCGACAGGGGGATCACCGGCACCACCTCAGGGTCTGGGGGATAGGGCTGGGGCACCGACCAGCTGACCGGTCGAAGTGGCAGCTCAAGACGACGGGCGGTTTCAGCCAGGACGCTCAGGTCGCCCAGGACAACCAGACGCAGCCCGGATTCGAGGGTCTGGGCCGCCTTGAGCACAATCTCGGGGCCAATGCCGGCTGGGTCACCCATGGTGACGCCGACGAGCGGCGGGGCGGAGTGTCCAGGCACGCACTTACCCTTCGCCCAGGCCGGGGGCACCGGGCGCTAAAACCACGGCAGCCGAAAGCCTCCGTCCTCTTCCTCGCCAGCCTGGGCAGCGGGAGCAGCCTGCTCGGCCGCAGTCGTTGCGACCTCCTCGCTTTCTTCCTCTTCGTCATCCGCAAACAGACCGCTCAAGAGACCCGGATCTTTGGGCTGGTCCTGGGGCTGATTCTGAGGCTGATTCTGGGGCTGATTCTGGGGCTGAGCCTGGCCGTCGAGCGCGGCAACCTCGGCCTCCGCATCTTCCTCGACCTCGTCATCCGCAAACAGACGGCTGAAGAAACCCGGTTCTTCGGGCTGCTCCGGCTGATCCTGGGGCTGATTCTGAGGCTGATTCTGGGGCCGAGCCTGGCCGTCGAGCGCGGCAACCTCGGCCTCCGCATCTTCCTCGGCCTCGTCACCGGCAAACCAACGGCTGAAGAAACCCGGCTCTTCGGGCTGGTCCTGGGGCTGCTCCTGGGCAACAGGCGTGGCCGCGTCCTCCTCCTCAGCGTAGGCGGCCTCTTCGTCCAACAGGTCGTCCTCAAGCTCCTGAGCCTCCCGGACACGCTGAACACCCGTGTAGGGCACCCCTTCCGGGTCGGTGAGAAAATCCTCGATATGGTGACGGAAGCGCAGGTCGTCCTGGAACCAGCGGCGGTAGCGCTTGCTCAGCTCCGTGCTGTAGAGCTCAGTCCGGATCTCTTCCTGCACCTCGGCCAGCGGTTTCACCCCTTCGGTGTCGCGCTCTTCGACCTTGATCAGATGGACGCCAGCCGGAGTCAGAAAAGGCTGGCTGATCGTTCCCTCGGGGATCGAAAAGGCGATCCGTTCGATGTCGGAGTCCATCTGGCCGCGCTCAAAAAACCCCAGGTCTCCGCCCTGGTCCGCGCCCGGCCCGAGGGAATAGGTCGAGGCCAGGATCGAAAAATCCTCCCCGCGGACGGCCCGGCCGTGCAGGGTCTCCATCAGGGTCGTCATTTTCAGCTCCTCGTCCGCCCCGGCGCCGGGCGACAGAGGCAGAAAAATATGCCGGATACGAACCTGGTCGGGGGTAGCATAGTCCTCGCGATGCGCCTCGTAATGGCGCTGGACAGCCTCATCGGGAACACTGACCCGAGAGCCGACCTCCTTATTCATCAACAGCGCCTGCTCAATTTCCTGAGCAATCTGTTTGCGGTACTGCTCCATGCTCAAGCCCTGGTCGGCCAGGGCCGCTTCCAGCTGTTCGTCGTCCAGACCGCCCTGGTTCTTGATCCGTTCGATATAGCTGTCGATATCCACGGCTTTGGCCCGCAGTCCCTGTGTATCAACCTCATTCTCGATCATTTTGTTCATGAGCAATGCGTCCAGAAAGTCGCGCTGGCTCATGTCGGCCGTTCCCTGAGGATACATCATGGCCGCCCGGTCGTTCATCTGACCACTGTAGGCCTCGAGTTCCCGCAGCGTGACCGGCTGCCCGTCAACGGTAGCCACGATACGGTTGATGGTTTCGGCCTGCCCTATTGTTGCGGTGGCCAGGACGGCAAATACACAAGCGAGTCTCTTCATTATCATCTGTCTCCCGAGGTTGAGCGCGTGGCAGACGCCCCTGGGCTAACACGACTCGCCCAGGTCGTGCAAGAGTGTCTTGACCGACCGGATGACATCCTCGCTCGGCTTGAGCCCCAGGCTGAGACGCAGGTCGGGCGTCAACTGCGCGGGCCGCTTGTCGTACTCAATGAAGGCGACCAGCCGCTCGGGCTTGATCGGCGAATCGGGGTGAAAATGGATCGTGACCGACTCGGCGCGTTTTGAGACGGCGGTGACCAGACAGGCGCGCAAGACCCGACGCAGGTCCATCACCTCAATCAGCGACAAGACGAGTTCGGGCAGAGGGCCGAAACGGTCTTCCAGCTCCTCGCCGAGTTCCTCCAACTCGTCCCGGGCTTCGACATTCGCCAGCCGCTTGTAAAACACCAGACGCTGATTGACGTCCGGGATATAGGCTTCGGGAATGTAGGCCGGAATACCGAGCTGAATCTCGGGTTCAATCTGAACCGTGATTCGCCCGCCTCTGAGTTCGGTGACGGTTTCTTCCAGCATCTGGGCGTACAGCTCGAAGCCGACCGCAGTGACATTGCCCGACTGTTCTTTGCCCAGCAGGTTGCCGGCACCCCGGATTTCCAGGTCGTGGGCGGCCAGGCGAAAGCCGCCGCCAAGATCGTCCAGCTCCTCAAGCACCTCCAGACGCCGGCTGGCGTCCTTGGTCAGCCGGTGCTGGCCGGGGATCAGCAGGTAGGCAAAGGCGCGTTGGGCGGCGCGGCCGACCCGACCGCGCAGCTGGTACAGTTGGGCCAGACCAAACTGGTCGGCCCGGTTAATAATGATCGTGTTGGCAGTCGGAATATCAAGACCCGACTCAATGATCGAAGAGCACAGCAGCAGGTTGGTCCGGTGGTGCAGGAAGTCGAGCATGACCGTTTCGAGGTCGCGCTCGGCCATCTGCCCGTGGCCAACCGCCAGGCTGGCCTCGGGCACCAGCGCCCGCAGCTGGTCGGCCATGCGCTCAATCGTCTCCACCCGGTTATGCACAAAAAAGACCTGGCCTCCCCGCTCCAGTTCACGCAGGATGGCAGACCGGATCAGATCCTCGTCAAAGCGCGTCACATAGGTCCGAATGGCCTGACGGTCGACCGGTGGCGTCTCGATCACACTCAGGTCGCGCAGACCGATCAGGCCCATGTTGAGGGTCCGGGGAATCGGCGTGGCGGACAGGGTCAGCACGTCGACCAGGTGGCGCAGCTTCTTGATCTTTTCCTTGTGCACCACCCCGAAGCGGTGTTCTTCGTCAATCACGATCAGGCCCAGCCGTTTGAACACAATGTCTCGCTGCAACAGCCGATGGGTGCCGATGACGATATCGACCCGGCCGTCGGCCAGGCCGCGCACCACGGCTCTGGCGTCCTGGGCCGAACGAAAACGGTTCAACACCTCGACCCGCACCGGATAGTCGGCAAAGCGGCGGGCAAAGGTTTCAGCGTGCTGCTGGGCCAGGACTGTGGTCGGCACCAGCACCGCCACCTGCTTGCCGCCCAGCACGCTCAGGAACGCGGCCCGCAGAGCGACCTCGGTTTTTCCGTAGCCAACGTCGCCGCACACCAGCCGGTCCATNNGGGCTGTTGAGATCGGCCAGGACATCGTCAATGGCCAGCTGCTGACCGCGCGTTTCTTCAAACGGAAAGCCGGACACGAATTCCCGGTACTCCGGGCCATCAACCGCCAGGACAGGTCGTTGGGTGGCCTCCCGAACCGCGTGCATCTCCAGCAGCTCGCGCGCCATGGCCAGGATGGCTTCCCTGGTTTTGCGCTTGACCCGCTCCCACTTCTGGGTGCTCAAACGGTCGAGGGCCGGGCTGCGTTCACCGCTCCCGGCGTACTTCTGGACCAGATTGATCCGCTCAACCGGCAGGTACAGCCGATCTCCACCCGCGTACTCGAGCTGCAGATAGTCGCCCTCGGTGTCGGCCACCGACAGGTGACGCAGCCCCTGATAGCGGCCGATACCATGGTCGATATGGACCACGTAATCGCCGACTTGCAGCTGGCTCAGACCGGTCAGATAGTCGGCAACGGGTCGCGGACGGGCACGGCGGCGGTGGCGGCGCTCGCCAAAGATCTCCTCCTCGGCGATAAACACCAGGCCGTCGGCCGGCAGCACAAAACCCTGGGACACAGGGCTGGTCAGAATAGTCAGGCCGGATCTGGGCGCGAGTGTGTGCCACTCGGCGGCCGACACGATTGCCGCCTCAAGCTCATGGCCGAGCAGCAACTCCTGGAGCTGAGTGGCCTGGACCCGGCTCGACACGCTCAGAAACACCCGGCTGCGCTCCTCCTGCCACTGCTGCAGCCGTTCTGCCAGGCTGGCCAAGCCACCCGCGCCGGCCTTGGGCAGGACGCTGCGCAGCAGCGAGGAACTGACCGTCCGGTCGGCCTCCCGGTGCTCAAGCCCGGGCAGCTCACACACCGGGCTGGCGGCGAGCTGATCACGCAGCCCATCGGGTCGGACATACAGCTGTTCGGGCTGGGCGGCAAAATGGCCGTGCTGGTGAGCCGCCTCGGCCCGCTGGCTGAGCGCCTCCCAGCCCTGTTCCAGACCGGCCTCAAGAGCCAGCGGATCAACCAGCCAGACCAGCGTATTGCGCGGCAGATAGTCCCACACGCTCTCCAGTTCGGGATACACCCACGGCAAAAAGGCTTCGACGCCGGGGAACAACAGCCCGCTTTTCACATTCTCGATGAGGCGCTGCTGTTCCCGGTGGGGCAGCTCGCCGGCCGCCAGCGCGGCTTCAATCGGCCGTTTGGCGGCCTGCAAACGCGCCACCGAAAAAAAACGCATCGGCAGCAGCATGGCCTCGTCGAGCACGGATTGTGAGCGTTGCGAGGACGGGTCGAAGGTCCGCACAGACTCCACCACATCGCCAAAGAACTCGATCCGCACGGGCGCCTCGGACAGGGGCGGAAACACGTCGAGCAGGCCACCACGGACACTCAGCTCGCCCTTCTCCTCAACCACCGGAACCCGCCGATAGCCCCACTCCAGCAGGCTGTCAGCGACCTCGGTGAGCGGCGTCTCCTGGCCGCGGCCGAGCCGTCGGGTGGCGGTCATGAACTCTTCCTGAGGCATCACCCGCTGGCTGAGCGCCTCAACACAGGTGACGATCACCGGGGCGCTGAGCGAGAGCAGATAATACAGGCCCTCCAGCTGCGCCGCGACCACGTCGCCGCTGGGCGACAGCCCCTCGAATGCGGGCACGTCCCAGGCCGGGTAGAGGTGGGGCGTGAGCGGTGTCTGGCGGTCCGCTCCGTTTGGCTCGGGCTGACCCAGAAACAGCCGCAAGTCTGCGGCAAAGGCTTCTGCGGCCTGGTCCGAGTCGAGCACGCACAGGGTCGGGCGCGGCTGGTGTTGCAGGCAACGGGCGACAAAAAAGGCCCGCGCCGCGCCCTTGAGACCGGCGATGCGCAGCCGCTGTCCGGGCCCCAGCCGGGGCAGGTCGGCCAACACCTCGGCCTGGGTGTCGGACAAAGGATGCAGCTCAGCGGAAACGAGCGGGTCAGCAGCCATGGTCGTGGAGATACACGCTGGCGTCGGTCTCAACGCCGCGCCTGGGATGGCTCAGCCACGCGCCCATACAACGGGATGCTGAGCACTTTTTCCAGCGGGTGATCGGTAAAGACCCGCAGGTCGCCCTGGATGCGGCCCGGTTGACTGTCGGCCGAGACCGTCATCACCAGCCGATATTCAAGTCCCGGGTTGACGGTTGCCAGCCGGGCGGCCACCTGCTCAGCCGTGCTGGCGACCCGGCTGATGCGGACCGGTGTCTTGGACCGATTGGTGATGGTGACGGTGCGGGTCGTGTCCGCCCCCGACTGCACAACGCCAAAAGTGACCTGGGGCGGCCGGACGACGAGTTCACCCTCGACACTGCCAAAGACCGGGATGACCACAGACGGACGCTTTGTGCTGGTCGTGGTCACGGTGATCTGGTCGTTCAGGCGGCCCAGCGGAGCGTCTTCGGCCACGGTGACGATCAGGGTCTTGCCGCGTTGGCCGTCCCGTTCGAGCGGCTCGGTCTGCACCGTGACCGCCGCGTTGGTATTGGCCACCTGGGTGATCTCGACCGGCGAGTCGGCGTCGACCACAATCGCCACCCGCCGGCTGACCGCCTTGCCGTAGGCCAGCCGGCCGACGTACAGCTGGGGCGGATCGGCCGCCACCTCGACCCGGATCTCGCCCTGCAGGGTCAGCGTCGTGGCCGGCCGCTGGGGATCGTTGGTATGCACGACAACGGTCTTTTTTTTCTCACCCAGAAACTGAGCCGTATCAAAGGTCGCGCTGATCGTGCCCCGTCCGCCGGGCGGAATACGGCTGTCTGAGATG
>JAAXHF010000175.1 GCA_012271025.1 Deltaproteobacteria bacterium
GCCACGCCCAGATGTACATCATGGGCGCCCTGCTGCGCCACGGCAGCGACGAACAAAAAGCACGCTATCTGCCCAAGATCGCCAGCGGCGCGATCCGCCTGCAGGCCTTTGGCGTGACCGAGCCGAACGCCGGCTCGGACACCACCCAGCTCGAAACCTTCGCCCGCCGGGACGGGGACTACTACATCGTCAACGGGGCCAAGATTTTCATCTCCCGCGTCCAGCACTCCGACATGATGCTGCTGCTGGCGCGCACCACCCCGGCGGCCGAGTGCCCCAAAAAAACCCTGGGGCTGAGCGTGTTCCTGGTCGATCTGCAAGAGGCCGGCGACGCGGTCGAGGTGCGCAAGATCGACGCCATGATCAACCACGAAACCAACCAGCTCTTTTTCCACGACCTGAAAATTCCCAAGGCCAACCTGATCGGCGAAGAAAACCGTGGCTTCTACTATATCCTGGACGGCATGAACGCCGAGCGCATCCTGGTCGCGGCCGAGTCGATCGGCGACGCCCGCTGGTTTATCGACCGGGCCGTCACATACGGCAAGGAGCGGGTCATCTTCGGCCGACCGATCGCCCAGAACCAGGGCATCCAGTTTCCGCTGGCCCAGGCCTACGCCCAGACCGAGGCCGCCGACCTGATGCGCTTTCGGGCTGCCGAGCTGTTCGATACCAGCCAGGCCTGCGGCCCCGAAGCCAACATGGCCAAGCTGCTGTGTGCCCAGGCAGCCTGGGCTGCGGCCAACGCGGCCCTCGACACCCACGGCGGCTACGGCTTTGCCGCCGAGTATGACGTGGAGCGCAAATTCCGCGAGTGCCGCCTGTTCAGCATCGCCCCGATCTCGAACAACATGGTCCTCAACTACGTGGCCGAGCACGTGTTGGGCATGCCCCGCTCGTATTAAGCACCGTCAGCACACAGGAGGCAGCATGGGAGCACTGACCGATAAGTACTGCATCGTTGGCGTGGGTGAGACGCCGCACATGCGGCCGTCGCACCGCACCACCCTGTCCATGGCCTGCGAGGCCGTCAAAAAGGCCATGGCCGACGCCGGCCTGGGACCGGGCGACATCGACGGCATGACCAGCTATCAGGCCGGCGACTCAACCACCTCAAACCATATTGCAACCTCGCTGGGTATGCGGCTCAACTATTCGGTCGATATCCTGGGCGGCGGTTCCAGCACCGAGGCGCTGATCGGCAATACCATCGGCCTGCTCGAAGCCGGCTACTGCAAAACCATGGTCATCTTCCGCTCGATGAACGGCCGCTCGGGCCGCCGCATGGGCGGACAGGCGCCCAGCGGTCCGGTGCCGCCGACCCGGGCGGCCGAGGACAACCAGTTCATGATGCACTGGGGCTGGACCTCACCGGCCCAGCGCTTCGGCATGTCGGCCATGCGCTATCTGCGCGATACCGGCGCCACCACAAAATCCCTGGCCGAGGTGGCGGTCGCCCACCGGCGCCACGCCAGCCTCAACCCCAAGGCCGTCATGCGTAATCCGATCAGCATCGAAGACCACCAGAACTCGCGCTGGGTGGTCAAGCCCTTCCGCCTGCTGGACTGCTGTCTGGAGACCGATGTGTCGGCCGCCCTGATCGTCACCTCGCGCGAGCGGGCCTACGATCTGCGCCGGCCGCCGGTCTTCATCATGGGCGGCACCGGCCGCACCATGGCGCCCAACGCGGCCTGGAACTACTCGCGGCCGGAGATTCACTATGTGGCCGGCAACTATGGCCGCCAGCGCCTGTTCGGCATGGCCGGCATCAGCCAGAAGGACGTCAACCTGATCTCGTGCTACGACGCCTTTACCTTCACCACCCTGATCCAGCTCGAAGCCTACGGCTTCTGCGGCAAGGGCGAGGCCGGCGAGTTTGTCAAAGGCGGGCGCTTGCAGATCGACCACGAGCTGCCCTCAAACCTGTCCGGCGGTCATCTGTCCGAGGGCTACACCCACGGCATCAGCATGGTGATTGAGAACGTCCGCCAGCTTCGCCACCGCGCCGACGACGCCTGCCCGGACTGGGCCGAGGGTCGCCACAGCTACGACCGGCAGGCCGGCTGTCGGCAGGTGAGGGACGCCCGGATCGCGGCCTGTCTGGGCTGGGGCACGGAAACCATGTCAAGCTCGGCGATTCTGCGCGGGATTGCAGCCTAGAGGAGGGCGGAGTATGCCAGGCCCGATTGATTACACCAAAATCACGATTGTCCCGGATTTTGACACGGCCGAATGGTGGATGGGCACTAAACAGGGCAAGTATCTGGTCCGCCAGTGCCAGGACTGCGGCCACAAGTGGTTCCCGCCCTTCCCGGCCTGCAACACGTGCAACTCCATGGATCTGGGCTGGTTTGAAACGGCCGGCAAGGGCGTGCTGCACAGCTATATCGTGGTCACCCAGCCGATTCTGGGCGCCTTTGTCGATGCCGTGCCGTATGTCGTGGGTCTGATTGAGCTTGACGACTGCCACGAGGCCGACGGTTCGCTGGTCCGCGTCGGCGGCGTGCTGCTCGATGACGAAGACGCCGTCGCCATCGGTCTGCCGGTCGAGGTCGAGTTCGAGCAGACCAACGAGGCGGACATTGTCGTGCCGCGCTGGAAGATCTGCGGAACTGCTGACGACACCTGGAAGTTCGACGAGTAGAGCGGGCAGGACAAAAAGAGGAGACAGACTATGGCTGACGAAATCCTGTGTTCCGTCCAGGACGGCATTGCCACCATCACCATGAACCGGCCCGAGAAGCGCAACGCCATGAACAGCGCCCTGCTCGACGGTCTGGTCCAGAATTTCACGGCGCTCGAAACCAACACCGTTGTGCGGGCCATCGTCATCCGGGGCGAGGGCAAGGCGTTCTGCGCCGGGCTCGACCTACGCGAACTCAGCGCCCGCCAGCAGGGCGCCGACGCCGAAATGGGCGTGGTCGAGATTCTGCAGATGATCGAGGGCTCGCGCCACCCGACCATCGCCATGGTCCAGGGCGACGCCCTGGCCGGCGGCTGCGAGCTGGCCCTGCACTGTGACCTGCGGGTGGTGTCGGACCGGGCTCGCTTCGGCATGCCGCTGGCCCGGCTGGGTCTGGTCATCCCCTTCCCGCTATGTCAAAAACTGGTCGAGATTGTCGGCCCGGCCTTCACCAAACAGATCCTGCTCAGCGGCCAACCGGTCGAGGCCGCCCGCGCCTACGATATGGGCATGGTGCATCAGCTGGTCCCGGCCGCCGAACTCGAACAGGCGACCTATGACCTGGCCCGGACGATTGCCCAGAACGCGCCGCTATCCCTGTCGGGCATGAAAACGACCATCCACCGGGCGATCTCGCTGCGTAAAACGATCGAGTATCAAGACTTGCAGGACATGGTGACCACGGCCCGGACCAGCCAGGATGCCAAAGAGGGCGTCACAGCCATGCTGGAGAAGCGTAAGCCGCAGTTCCAGGGAGTATAACGGAGGGCTGGTGGGGCTGCTCGGTCTGGTCTCCGCTGTCGGTAGTACGCTGTTAGGTCTGGGGGGCGCCGCACTCTTCTTGTCCGCCATCTACTACCTCAGACGGCGGGGAGAGGCGTCGCCAGTGTCCCTGACGCCTCCGACACGTCTGGTCGTCTCCGGCCCCTACGCCCATGTCCAGCACCCCATGCTGCTGGGCGTCTTGTGCCTCGGGCTCGGCGCGGCGGGCGGATTGCGCTGTGTCGGCCTGGGTCTGGCGAGTATCGGCTTCGCTCTAGCGGCGCACGTATTTGTCATCCTCAGGGAAGAGCCGGCGCTGAGACAACGCTTTGGCGACGACTACGCAGCCTACCAGGCGGCCACGCCGCGCTGGTTTCCTTGCCCCCTGGCCCGGGCCAGGATATGTCTATCGCCACGACGCTGAAGGAGGGTGTGCGATGCGCTTTGGAGTTCACTTGGTTGCGGCCGGCCGCATGATTGAAGGCGAAAAAATTGCCCGGGTGGCAACCCGCGCCGAACAGCTCGGCTTTGACTCCCTGTGGGTCAGCGATCATATCGTGTTCCCAAGCCAACTCACCTCAGCCTACCCGTATTCCCCCGACGGCAAACTGCCGCTCGACCCGTCCAATCCGCTGCTCGAACCGTTCACGGTCTTGAGCTACGCCGCGGCGGTCACCAAGACAGTCAAGCTCGGCACCAGCGTGATCATCGTGCCGTACCGCGACCCGCTGGTCAGCGCCAAGATTATTGCTTCACTCGACGTGTTGTCCGGCGGTCGGTTCATCTTTGGGGTGGGTGTGGGCTGGCTGGAAGAAGAGTTCCGCGCCCTGCGTCTCGACATGCGCAACCGGGCTGCCCAGACCCGCGAAGCCCTGCTGGCCATGCAAGCCTGCTGGACCCAGGACGACCCGGAATTTCACGGTGAGTTCTACGATTTTGCGGGCATCAAGTTCGCTCCCAAACCGCGCCAGACGCCCCACCCACCGATCTGGTTCGGCGGCAACTCCAGGCCCGCCCTCAGACGGGCGGTCGAACTCGGCAGCGGCTGGCACGCGGTGTGGGAAACACCGGATGAGGTCGCGCGCAAGGCAACGCTGCTGCGTGAGCTGTGCGACCGGGCGGGCAAAAGCTTTGACGATTTCGCCATCACCATCAACGTCAACCACAAGGTCCCGCTGACCGTCGAGAATGTCAGGAAGTACGAAGACGCGGGCGTCAGCATGATGTTCATGCCGCGTTCATTCCAGGCCGATGTCGATGGCGTCATCCAGAATATGGAGACGTTTGCCAAAGAGGTGAAGGAACCCTCGGAACGCTGAGGGCAGCGCCATGAACCACTCACAACACAGGCGGCCGGCGCATGGCTGAGCGCCATCTCGAACTCGGCCTGTTCGCGCCGACCGTGGGCAGTATGCCGCCGGCCGGAAAACCGGGCGCGTTTCTGCTGTCGCACGCCGAGCAGCGCACCGAGCCAACCTTCGACTATAACCTGCGCCTGGCCCGGATGCTGGACCGGGCTGGCCTGGAACTCTTTTTCATGGCCCAGCGGGGCGGCAAGGGCTTTGGGCCGTCACGCTTCTGGGGTACCTCGCTGGATTCGTTCACCACGGCGTCGGCTCTGGCCATGGCGACCGAGCAGCTCCAGCTGGTCTCAACCGTGCACACCGCCTTTTTCCATCCCGGTCTGGTGGCCCGCATCGGGGCGACCCTGGACCAGATCAGCCACGGCCGCTGGCGCCTCAATATTGTCAGCGGCTGGGCCGAAAACGACTTTCGGATGCTCGATATTCCGCTGATCGAGCACGACGCCCGCTACCGGCGCTCGGCCGAGTTTGTCGAAGTGCTGGGCAAGTTCTGGACCGAGGACTGGTTTGATTACGCGGGCGAGTACTACACCATCAGGCAGGGCACCTGCGCCCCCAAGCCGGCGTCGCCGCCCCTGCTGTACAACGCCGGCAGCTCGGCTGCGGGCAGAGAGTTCGCCGCCCGTTATTGCGACTGGTTCTTCACCGCCGCCCTCACCCCCGAAGCGGTCAAGGAGGAGATTACCGACGTGCAGGCTCGGGCGGCCACCTACGGCCGTCGGCTGCGCATTGTCACCTATGCGCTGACGATGTGCCGGGAGACCGAGGCTGCGGCCAAACAGGAGATGGAGGACATCCTGGCCCAGGGCGACTATGACGCCGCCAGGGAGTTTCTGGAGGGCATCAGCGGCCAAACCCTGGGTACGACAAAATCCGTCCTGGGCGAAGGCAGGGCGCTTGACGACATGCTGAAGAGCCTGGTCCTCGGCGTCGGCAGCAGCAAACTCATCGGTCCGCCCGAAAAAGTCGCCCACGATATCGCGTGTCTGCACGAGGCGGGGGTTGATGCGATTGGCCTGACCTTCCGCCATACGGAAGAAGAGCTGGCCGATTTCATCCAACGGGTCGTCCCGCTGCTGGAACAACACGGCGTGCGCCGCCCACGCCAGATACCGCGCACCCAAGTTGCGGATTAGGAGGAGGCCATGGCCGTTCCAGCCCAGCCGACCCTCATGACCGCCGAAGAGCTGTTCGAGCTGCCCAACGACGACTACAAGTATGAACTCGTCCAAGGAGAGCTGATTCGTATGGCCCCAACCGGTGGGGAGCACGGCGTTTTGACGGTTCGTATCGGTCGTATACTTGACGAATACGTTGAGGCGCACGACCTGGGTATCTGTAGCGGCGCGGAAACCGGTTTTATCTTACAGCGCAACCCCGATATCGTCCGTGCCCCGGACGCCGCCTTTATTGCCAAGACGCGCATTCCCGAGACCGGCATTCCCACAGCCTACTGGCCATTTGCGCCGGACCTGGCGGTCGAGGTGACTTCTCCTTCGGACCGCTTCACCGCCGTGCAAACCAAAATCAGCGAGTATTTCTCGGCTGGAACGCGGCTGGTGTGGGTCGTCGAACCCGCAACGCGGACGGTCTACGTCTATCGCTCGCCGCACGACGTGCAGGCGCTCGGCGAAGACGCCGAGCTGACCGGGGAGGACGTATTGCCCGGTTTTCAGTGCGCGGTGAGACGGCTGTTTCCGTAAGTTCCGTCGAAGAGGGCACGGGCGGCGTGTCCCGGATTTTGGTCACGCTTCCCGCAACGTGTGGAAAATCGTTAGGACGCCAGGGCTGCCAAGACCTCTTCCGGCATCCGGTCCGATGACGCAAACGGATTAAGCACCTGGACCGTCCCGAACTCGTGGCCGTGTTGCAGGTCTTCGGTCAGCAGCACCTTGCACTCACAGGTCTGTGCCGCAGCGATGATGAGCGCGTCCCACCACGACACCAAATGCTGGTCCTGCACCAGCCAGGCTCGCTCCAGGAGGGCAAGGTCAATCGAAACGGGCTGCCAGGAGGTGAGACTACGGACGATCTGTTGAGCGTCCGTGACAGGCATGGCCGGCCTCAGCTTGCGCGTGAGCGTCGAGTAGAGTTCCTGCAGGACCTGAAAGCTCAACCGTCCCGTGCGCGAGCGCCAAGCAAACCTGAACCAGTCGTCGGCGCGGGACTGCTTGTCGGGCTCTCTAGTGTCGTAACGGTAGACAAGGACGTTGGTATCAACGAAGACCCGGGCGATCATACAATTCCTCCCGCGTCGGCTTGCGCCCGTCAACCCACTCCATCTTGCGGGGCTTGATCGACAAAGCGCGCCTCATTGCGACCTCGTACTCGTCCTCCTGGCGTTGCATTCCTTCAAGCAACTCTGCCAGCCATTTGGACACGCTGCGTTCGTTCTCCGCAGCCTTGACCCGCAGCCACCGGGCGATCTCCTCGGGCAGGGTAATGGTGATATTTTTCATGCCACAGAAATAGTGAAGCACGAAAATCGTGTCAATAAACGAAGGTGCGCGGAGTGAAAGGATCAGCCGCCCGGGTCCTCGCGACGCTGAGCGCCTGGCGGAACTGGAAGAGTTGGGGGCGTCTTCAGGCCTACGGTACCGGGCCTTCCAACGGACTGGGTCCCACCACACTGCGAGGCGTCTTGAATTTGGGAATGACGTATTTGCCGATAAGCTCGATGGATCGCATGATCTGCTTGTGGTTCCCGTCGAGTCGCATAATGCATTCATCCGCTCCAAGCTGCTGGTAACGTGTCAGCCGCTGCGTAAACACATCTGGATCGCCTACCAGGACGGAGGTCTCATTGCGCAGCCAGTCGAAGTCTCGCGCCTTGTCGTGGATCTTTTCTAACTGGAGGGTGTACTCGTACGACTTTGACCGCTTACCTAACTCAGGATAAATGCTTTCAATCACCGGCGTCGCAAACCGCATGACCGATTCACGAGCCTCTTCGATAGCCTCGGCCGTGGTCTCGGCACACAGACAGTTGAGGGTCACCGCTCCAAAGGAGTTAGTGACAAACGCCCCGACCGGATCGGGCTGTTTGATCTGCTCTTTGTAAATACAGAGGCTTTTCTCGAAATACTCCCAGCCCATATACATATCCCACGACAAGGTTCCAATGCCTTTTTGCGCAGCAATTTCGTGCGATTCTGGTGACTGAGCCACCATGAAGACGGGCGGATGAGGGTCCTGGACGCCTTTGGGGGTCAGTGAACGAGGTGGAATGGTGAAGTATTTCCCCTCATGGGAGAAGGGGTCATCTTTAAACGCCTTCATCACGATCTCCAAGCCTTCTTCCCAGCGTTCGCGCGTCTCATCCAGGGGGCAGTTAAATCCGTCGAGCTGTATCAGGGTGTTGGCCCGACCGGTTCCCAACTCGGCCCGTCCGTTGGAAACGATGTCGAGGGTCGCCAGCCGTTCTGCCACCCGAATCGGATGGTTGAACGGAAACGGCAAAAGAACCACCATATGACGGAGTCGAATGCGACTCGTCCGCATGGCAATCGCGGGATAGAAGCTCTCGGGCGCCGACACCGTCGCCAGGCCGACCAGAAAGTGCTGCTCCGAGGTGCCGAAGAAGTCAAACCCCATCTCCTCGGCCCAGACCACCTCGTCCATGACCTCCCAGTAGCGACGATGGTGGGTGGTCCCTTCAGGTGTCTCACATTCAGAGAGAAATCCAAAACGCATTGATTCATCCCCCTTTCCGATATGACCAGGATCCTACGATGGATACCGGCGGAATAACAGGTCTGACCTTTGCCCTGATTGAATCTTCTTGCTCGTCTGTCTCTGCGATCAACTCGCCCATGCACCCATGTGCGTCACACCCGGCTCCCTTGGCGAGCTCCATTTGGCGAGAGGTGCGGAATTGAACGATGTCCCGCTTGTCACCGCGTTGACGGCAACTGAGAGTCGCCCTATCTTCTCCTCGATAGCGCCTCCGAAGGCAGGAGCAATGATCTTTGTGGAGAACCCAGGTCACAGCCTGCGGTCAGTAGCCTGGACGGAACGTCGTGGAGTCCGGGATGGGCGACGGTTGTTTATCCCGGATTTCGCTGGCATCTCATCCAGGCGATGTTATTCCTGTCGGGACCGAGTTCGAAGGCACTGGCGTGCGTACTGTTCCGCCTGCGTCCACCACTGACAAGATGAAGAGCTTACTCATACCATGCGGTAGAGACGCCACGCCGAGGCGCCTCTCCCTGTGTGGGCAAAACATACCTCCCTACACCACCGCCGAGACGCCGCCGTCGATGTTGATCGCCGTGCCGGTGATGAAGGCGGCCTGATCCGAGACCAGAAAGGCGACCAGCGCGCCGACCTCTTCCGGCTGACCCAGGCGCTTGAGCGGCACGTTCTGGGCCATTTTGTCCTTGAACTCGTCGAGCGTGCCCGTGGACCCCATCCGCTGCCAGTAGCGCTCGGTCTGGGCGCTGACGATATTGGTCAGACACACCGTGTTGACCAGGATATTCTCCCCGGCATAGTCCAGCGACAAGGCTTTGGTCAGGGCAATCCCGGCCGCCCGGCTGACCGAGGTCGGCAGAGACCGCGCGCCCGGCGCCTTGCCGCCCGGGTGGGTGACGTTGATGATCCGCCCGCCGCCGGCCTTGCGCAGATGGGGCAGCACGGCGCGGGTGCAGCGCACCGCAGCGGTGAACTTCAGGTCGATGTCCTCGGTCCACTCGTCCTCGCTGATGTC
>JAAXHF010000643.1 GCA_012271025.1 Deltaproteobacteria bacterium
GCGAGTCGGCAGCGGTGAAGCCAGACTCGTCTTCGGGGTCACTCTCTGGCGGGTTTTCGTGGGCGGACTCGGGCTGAGACGGGGGACTCGGGGGCTCGGGCTCGGATTCCTGACCATTGCCCTTCCACAACACCGGCGGCGTATAGACGAAGACGTGGCCGCATTCCTCTTGGCAACACTCGAACGAGGTCTCTCCGGCCACCACCAGAGCGGCGTCGACACGGTAGCGTGTTTGACACGCAGGACAGGCAACTACCACACCATCCCCTCCACCAGAGCGGCCCATTGTATAGAAAGAAGTGCAGGAAAATCAACTACATTGACGGCAAGTCACAAGAGAAACTATAATAGTCCGCATCGAGTCCTCAACGGAAAGAGGTGTGATTCTGCTCGCTATCGTACGTCTTGTCTTCATCGCCCTGAACACCGTCTTGTGGAGCGTGCCGGTGCTGTTGCTCGCGCCTCTCGACGCCTACGCCCAGCGTGCGGCGCGCTGCATTCGCTTCTGGGCCAGGGGTAATCTGTTCATCTGTGGGGTCAAGGTCGATGTCCGTGGCCGGGAGCAGCTCGACCCCGGACAAGCCTATGTGTTCATCGCC
The DNA here is from genome assembly GCA_012271025.1 of Deltaproteobacteria bacterium. Next base: position 600 of record JAAXHF010000643.1, read on the forward strand.
AACCACCAGAGCATGTTCGACATCGTGGCGGTCATGGTCAGCCTCGACGCCTTCCAGCTGCGCTGGGTCGCCAAACACGAATTGCGCAAGGTGCCGCTGTTCGGCCTATGCATGACGAGCACCCATCAGGTCCTGGTCGACCGCCAGAGCCGCACCCAGGCGGTGGCGACCATCCGCAAGGTCAGGGCGCTGCTCCAAGCCGGGATTTCCGTCCTGTTTTTTCCGGAGGGGACCCGCAGCCAGGACGGGCGCCTGCTGCCGTTCAAACCCGGCGCCTTTGCCGTTGCCGTCGAGACCGACCGCCCGGTTGTTCCGGTGACGATTAACGGCGGGGCCGATATCCTCCCCTCGGGCAGCTGGAAGGTTCGGTCCGGGCGGATGAGTGTCGTCTTCAGCCCGCCAATTGTCAGAGATCCGTCCATGGCCAAAAAAACCGCCCGACAAGATCTCCTCGTCCAGGTCGAAAAAGCGATCACCCAACACCACACGCCTCCTGTGGCTCGGCCGACGCCACCGGCCCGTGCCGAATACCCGGAGCACCTGCGGCTCATGATCGGACACGCCTATGAGTGAGGGCCAACTGCGTATCATTCCCCTCGGCGGCCTAGGCGAGATCGGCCTCAACTTCATGCTGATCGAATACCGCCCGGCCGGGGGCGGTCGCCCAAGCGCGATTGCCGTGGACTGTGGCCTGATGTTTCCCGAGCAGGAGATGCTCGGCATTGACGTGGTGATTCCGGATTTCAGCTATCTGCACCAGCACTATCACCTCCAGGCGGTCATCTTCACCCACGGCCACGAGGACCATATCGGCGCCCTGCCGTATTTGCTCCAGGAGTTCGATGTGCCGATCTACGGCACGCCGTTCACCCTGGGCCTGATCCGCGACAAGCTGGCCGAACGCGGTCTGCTCGAGCAGACGACCATCCACGAGTTTCGTGCCCGCCAGGAGTGGCAGGTCGGGCCGTTTCACATCGAGGGCATCCCGGTCACCCACAGCATTGTGGACGCCTCGGCTCTGGCCATTACGACTCCGCTGGGCACAATCATCCACACCGGCGATTTCAAGATCGACCATACGCCGATTGACGACCGGCAAACCGACCTGGCGCGTTTGGCCGAATGGGGGGAACGCGGCGTCTTGCTGCTGCTGGCCGACTCGACCAATGTCGAGCGTCCGGGCTCGAACCCCTCGGAGCGCAGTCTGACCCGGCCGCTCGAAGACATTATCGCCCAGTCCCGGGGCAAGGTCCTGGTCGCCACCTTTGCCTCTCACATCCACCGGATTCGCCAGATCATCGACCTGTCGGTCAAACAGGGCCGGGCCGTCGGTGTGGTCGGCAAGCGGCTGGTCGGCAATATCGGCATCGCCCAAGACACCGGACATCTGCCCCTGGGGTCGGATATCCTGATCGACATCGGACAGCTGGCCGAGCGCGATCCGCAAACCGTGACCCTGCTGACCACCGGCTCCCAGGGCGAACCCATGTCGGCCCTGTCGCGGATTGCCGCCGACGCCCATCCCCAGGTCCGGCTGGCCGCCGGCGACACGGTGGTCCTGTCGTCGCGGGTCATTCCCGGCAACGAACGCACAATCGCCCGGCTGCTTGACCACCTGTCACGGCGCGGAGCCGATCTGTTTTACGAGGCGATCTCGTGCGTCCACGTCTCGGGGCATGCCTGTCAGGACGAACTGCGGCTGATGCTCAACCTGGTCCGGCCGCGCTACTTCGTCCCCATCCACGGTGAATACCGCCATCTGGTCCGCCACGCGGCTCTGGCCCGTCAGGTCGGGGTTGAGCCGGACCAGGTCTTTTTGTTGGAAAACGGCCAGGTCTTGGAAATCGACCGTGAGGGCGCGTTTCAGACCGACCCGGTCCAGGCCGGACGGGTGTTCGTCGACGGTCTGGCGGGTATTGAGGAAGAACTGATGCGTGACCGCCGCCATATGGCCAGCGACGGCATCGTGGTCGCCGTTCTCAGCATCGCTCAGCACACCGGGGAGCTGGTCAGCGGACCGGATCTGCTGTCGCGCGGGTTCTTAACCGCCACCAACGGCGAGGGCTTGCGCGAGGCCAAGGATGTCGTGCGCAACACGCTCAGCGAGCTGCCGCTGGAGTCTCGGACCGATATCGGCACGGTCAAGGAGCAGGTCCGGCTGTCGCTGCGGCGCTATTTTCGCCGCACCCTGGGGCGCCGGCCGGTGGTCTTACCGTTTGTGACCAAGATGTGACCAAAGATATGACCAAGATGTGAGGAGGAGGTGAGTGGGGTGGCACGACACACACAGTCCGGCCAACGTTCCCTTGGCTACGAGGTCAGCGGAGTTGCCCTGGTCGCGGTGGCGATTTTTTTAGGCCTCGCTTTGTTGTCCTACCAGTCGGGCCGTCCACAGACCAATCTGGTCGGCGTCATCGGCTATCTGCTGGCCGACCTGCTGTGCTCGGCGCTGGGCAAAATGAGCTATGCTCTGCCGGCCCTGGCCGTCTATACCGCAGGCCTGCAGTTCCGGCTGTGGCGGTGCACGGCCGTGACCTCCCAAGCCGTGTCGCTGGGCGTCTTCGGGCTGGCCAGCACGGCCCTGTTGTCCCTGTGGTACGCGGACCGACCGGCGGTCTATGCCGGCGGCTGGATCGGGGGCTGGCTGGCCGTGTCTCTCCGTACCGGCTTGAACCAACTCGGCGCCTATCTGGTGCTGATTCCCGTTCTTGTCGCCTCGCTGATGGGGATTTCGCGTCTGTCTTTACACGCCCTGGGCGGTCGGCTGCTGAGAGGCGGCCGGTTTGTGGGCGACTGGTGTGGGGG
>JAAXHF010000673.1 GCA_012271025.1 Deltaproteobacteria bacterium
AACAGCCCGAAGAACCCGTCGATATCACCGCGTACAATCCGCATAGGCATGCGCCCCTTTGTAGGGATATTTGCGGCATTTTTCCAGACTCCACATTGATTGCCCGGAGCGTGTTGCTCCAGGGTATAACCACGGTTATACTACGGCATATGAAGACGGCGATTTCGATTCCTGACGATATTTTTCTGGCCGCTGAACAGTTGGCTAAACGCATTGGCTCTTCTCGCAGCGAACTGTACACCACAGCTCTGGCCGCGTATCTCAAAGACCATCAGCATCAGGGCGTGACCGAGCGCTTAAACGCCGTCTACGCCCAGGCAGAAGAGTTGTCGGCGCTTGACCCGGTGTACCACGCCTTCCAAGTGCTGTCCCTGTCGCGGGAAGACTGGTAATGCGACGGGGGGAGATCTGGTGGGCCTCTCTTCCTGAACCGAGCGGCTCAATGCCTGGTTACCGCCGGCCTGTTGTGCTTATCCAATCTGACGTTTTTACCGCTAGTCGCATTCGGACCGTCCTGGCCGCCACCCTGACTTCAAACCTGAGACTCGCCCAGGCTCCCGGCAATGTCCTGCTGCCCAAAGAGCACACCGGGCTTCAGAGGGATGCAGTCCTGAATGTGTCTCAGCTCATCACCCTCGACAAGGCATTGCTGACCGAACGGATAGGCAAACTGAGACCCAGGCATCTGCGGGAGCTGGAGGCAGGCTTGCGTCTTGTTCTTGCGCTATGACACACGAGGAGCAACCGTATGCAGAAAAAGTCCATACGCGACCTTGACCTCGACGGCAAACGCGTCCTGGTGCGGGTCGATTTCAACGTCCCCCTGGACAACGCCAAGGTCAGCGATGACACCCGTATCCGGGCTGCCCTGCCGACCCTGAACTATCTCATCGAGCGCGGCGCCAAGCTGATCCTGTGTTCCCATCTGGGACGGCCAAAAGGCCGCCCGAGCCCGGTCTACAGCCTGCGGCCCGCAGCTGAGCGGCTGAGCCAGTTGATCCGACGGCCGGTCCGGATGGCGGCTGACTGTGTCGGTCCGGCGGTCCGAGAGCAGGCTGCGGCCTTGCAAACAGGTCAGCTGCTGCTGCTCGAAAACCTGCGTTTCCATCCCCAGGAAGAGGCCAATGAGGCGGCCTTCTGCCGGGAGTTGGCCGGGCTGGCCGAGGTGTATGTGAACGACGCCTTTGGCTCGGCCCACCGGGCTCACGCCTCAACGGCCGGGGTGGCGGCCCTGCTGCCGGCGGTGGCCGGCTTCCTGATGGAACGCGAGCTGAATTTTCTCGGCAAGGCCCTGACCAACCCCGACCGGCCTTTTGTCGCCATCCTGGGCGGGGCAAAGGTGTCGGACAAGATCGGGGTGATCGAGCGGCTGCTCAGTATGGTTGATCGCCTCCTGATCGGCGGGGGAATGGCCAATACCTTTCTCAAAGCCCAGGGCCGGGCGGCCGGGCAGTCGCTGCTCGAAGCCGAGACGCTCGACCTCGCCGGCAGGCTGCTGCAACAGGCTGGCGACCGCCTGCTGCTGCCCGAGGACGTGTGCATTGCCGACCGCTTCGACGCCGAGGCGCAAACTCGGATCGTCGGGGTTGATGCCGTGCCCGACGAGTGGCGCATTCTGGACATCGGCCCCCAGACCATCGCCCGCTTTAGCGCCAGCCTGCAAAACGCCCGGACCGTGATCTGGAACGGCCCCATGGGCGTGTTTGAGCTGCCGCCGTTTGCGGTCGGCACGTTTGCCATGGCGCGGGCGCTGGCCGAGCTGCCGCAGGCAAGGACGATTATTGGCGGCGGGGATTCCGCGGCTGCGGTCGAGCAGTCCGGTCTTGCCGACCGGATGACGCATATCTCAACCGGCGGCGGGGCCTCGCTGGAGTTCCTGGAGGGCAAACAGCTGCCCGGCGTAGCCGCCCTGCACGATGCCTAGGGGTCGGTTCAGCCCGTCTCTTTCGATTGGGGCATCAGACGCAAACTGCGCAATCGGTTGAGGGCGGCGGCAATCTCAAAACGCCGCGCCCGAGCCCGGTCGCCAAAGCCGGGCTGGGTCAGGGCTTCCAGGCCGTCGTGCTCAACGCGGGTCTCGATCAGCTCAATGATGTCGGCCAGGCTACGCCGGCCGTCACACAGCCCGCGGGCGCAGGCCAGCAGGATATCCCCGATCATCCGACACTGGGCCGGGTCAACCAGTTGAGCCAGCAGCGAGACCTCGATCTCTTCAGTCCCGAACTCGATGGTGCGGGTTTTCACGCCGCGCACCCGCTCGGCCCTTCTGCCCCGGCTGGGGTCGAGGCTGCGCGGGTCGGGCAACCGGTCCGCAGCCGGCGGCCAGCTCCCAGCTGACTGCGGACCAGCCTGGGGCAGGGCGGCGGCAATGTCTTTGGCCCGAGCCGTGACATCATGGGGCCGATACTCGTCCAGGTGAATCACCCAGTCCGCCACGTCGAGGTAGTCGCCGGCCCCACCCACGACCAGAATCGAAGACACCCCACGCTCTTCCCACAGCTGGCGAACGCGGTCGAGATAGGGCGTAATCGGCTCTTTGTCATCCGGCACCAGACGCCGCATCCGGGCGTCCCGAATCATGAAATTGGTGGCCGCCGTATCCTCGTCAATCAACAGCGCGGTCGCACCGACCTCCAGGGCTTCGACAATCGCTGCGGCCTGCGAGGTGCTGCCCGAGGCGTCGTCGGTGTCAAACCGGTCGGTTCGGCGCCCGAGCGGCAGGGCGGTGATGAACGGCCGCAGATCGACCCCCCGAACAGCACGCCCGTCCTCGGCCCGAATGCTCACCGCCCCCGGCACGCTCACGCAGCGCTCCCGCCCGTCACCCGGAATGTGGTCGTACACCCCTTGGGCCAGGGCTGCCAGCAGGGTCGATTTGCCGTGATAGCCGCCGCCGGCGATCAGCGTCACCCCGGCCCGGACGCCCAGCCCGCGCAGCAGGCCGGCGTGGGGGGCTTCAAGCTCACAGGTCAGGGCCGGCGGCACCTCGAGCGGAATCGCTCCGTCGAGCGGTCTATCGTCCGCTCCGCTGTGGCGGGGCAGGCTGCTGCCCTCGGCGACAAAGGCGACCAGACCGTGGGCGCTGAGCTGCCGGCGCAGGGCCAGCTGGTCTTCAACCGTCTGCACATGTCTGGCGAGCTGGGGGCGGTCGAGGCGCGTCAGCACACGGTCGAGCGCCTGTGGCAGGCGGCCGGTCAACAGGGCGGCGGCCTCGCGTCCCAGAATCCGGCGTCCGGCTGCGGGCAGACCGGCAGTCAGGCGCAAGCGCAGGACACCGTCCTGGCCGAGCCTGACTGCGGTGCGCTCCAGCACGTGCTGGCCGACGGGCAGGATGTCGAGCAGGCCGCTCTTGCCGCTACCCGTTTTGCGGCGCGCGCCGGCCAACTCCCGAATGATCGCCCGGTGGATAAAATCGGCCGTCGCGCGTCTGGCCTCGGGGCTGCGGCAGGCCCACTCGGGCAGGCCGGGAGCCGGGATATCGACGCGCAGACGGCTCGGTGCGGCAAACGGGTCGCCCTGCACGTGCTCGAACCTCAGCCGCAACGCGCCCAGCCCATACGTCCGTCCCCGTAGATCCTTGTAAAAACCGTACGGTCGCCCGTCCAGACGACTCAGCTCACCCGCTAAATCAGACCCCAGGTCCGCCATCTTCCGCCTCCGACTTGCCCCTGTCTGTCTTTACCGCGCGGGGACTGTACGGACCCGCGCTTGCGCTTTGCAACACAATTCTTATGATGTGGGGAGTTCAGCGATGAGAGGAGTTGTGATGTCCGAATCCGACCAACCGCACTCTGGACAGGAAGAACCGGACGACCCGGCCGAGACGGTCGTGGCCTTGCCACGCATCGCTCTCAGGCTCCGAGGGACGGCCTTGGGCCAGCCCCGGTTCGGGTCCCACGTGTTCGTTCCATCGGTTCTCACCCGCTGATAGCAGGCCAACTCGGAATTCCTTCTCCGTGGCCGTATCGGCGGCACAACTGGAGGGAATTCATGGCCAAACCCGATTCAGGCTTCAAATATCGCATCGGACAGTGTGTCACCCCGAAGCCGCCGGCAGGGCGCTTCGAGGTGGTCTCACAGCTGCTGCAAGCGACCCCCAACGGTCCGCAGCGTTTTTACTATCTGCGCCGCACCGAGCAGTCCGACCGGGGATCAGCCGCTTCATCGCCCACCTTGCGTCTGCTCGAAGAGCAGGTTGCGCCGCTTGGCCAGAAGGACTAGGCCGACCCGGCGCGTCTTCTCCACAGGGGAGGCGCTAAGGTTGTGGCTGGGCAGGCATGCGCAGACTTCGGCGCAGACAGTACACGACCACCAGCAGGCTGATCGCCATCCACACCCCGCCCCACACCACAGTTGCCCCGCCGAACTCCTCGGCCAGCATACGCGCGTCGGAGCGCAACTGGGAACGGGCGATGGTGTCGCTATAGATGTCCAGCGGCGCGTACAGCATGCTGGTCAGTCCGATCAGACGTAGCAAAAAGCCGTTGACGGCCGACCTGACCCACCAGCCCGCCGCCAGCATGCCGCACCCGGCCAGACAGCCGAAGGCCAAGCCGAACAGGTTGCGGACATACACCAGCGTAATGCCGGCCACAGTCAGCCCCAGCACCACCATGATCGTCTGCTGCCGCCGGGTGCTGGTCGCCAGCAGGTAGATGACCACCCCCCAGGCCAGGGAACCGAGATACCCGGCGCTCAGACTGAGAAAACGGTTGCCGCCGACGGCAATCACCTGTCCCCCCTGCTGGGGATCGATGGCCATGGACCGGACCGTCCCGCCGGTCGCCACAGTGACCAGGGCGTGCGACGCCTCATGAAAAAAGACCACCAGCAGCTTGAGCGGGTAGACAAGGGCGTGATGCCACAGCAGAACAATCAGCCCCAGGGAGCCGGCCAGATAGACCGCCTGTTTCATCCTGCGCCGTACCGGGCTAGGCGCTGAGCCGGGCAATCACCTTGATCTCGACCAGGGCGCCGGGAAACGCCAGCTCGGTAGTGCCGATCGCCGTCCAGGCCGGATAGGGCTCGTTCATATAGCGATCCTTGACCTTCATGAACGTGCCCAGGTTATCGCGCAGGCCGACATGAAAGGTCGTCATCTCGACCACGTCGTCAAACGAGACGCCGGCCGTTTCCAGGACGGCTTTGACATTCTCGAACGCCTGGGTGAACTGGGTTTCAGGATCGTCGGCAATGGCGTTATCGGCGCCGTTGCCGAGTTGGCCGGAGCAGAACAGACGATCACCGTCCTTGATCGCCGGGGCGAAATGGAAGTTCGTATAGTAGCTCTCCATACCGGCCGGAGTCACAACTTCTTTGCTCATACAGATCTCCTTTCTCGGATCGTCTCAGGTCGAAGCCGCCGCCAGGGCGGGCGGGCGGGCCGAACGCAGCGGACACAGGCGCGGCTCCCACCCGGTCAGATGCACGTCCTGGCCCTGGTGGGAAATCGTCAACCCATCGCCCTGGCGCAGCAGATAGGTCACCGCCTCGGGCTGAATATCGACCACCAGGCTCATCCCCCGCACCATCAGGGGAAATTTCAGCCGCTGCCACTGGGCCGGCAGCTTGGGGTCAAACGAGAGGCGGCCGCCATGATCGCGCATGCCTCCGAAGCCGTACACCAGCGCCATCCAGGTTCCGCCCGTTGCGGCCAGGTGTATGCCGTCCTGGACGTTGCCGGTGACGTTGGCCAGGTCCATGAGGGCGGTCGAGCGGAAGTATTCGTAGGCCTTCTCGGCATAGCCGATGTCTGAGGCGGCAATGCTCTGGATTGAGGCTGACAGCGACGAATCGCCGGTCGTCAGGGGGTCGTAATAGTCAAAATTGCGCGTTTTCTGCTCAATGGTGAATTCGTGGCTGAGCAAGAACATGGCCAGTACCACATCAGCCTGTTTGATGATCTGGCGGCGATAAATCATCAGCGGATGATGGTGCAGAAAGACGGGATATCTCTCGGCTGGAGTATGGGTAAAATCCCACGGCTCCTGGTCCAGAAAGTGGTCGTCCTGGGAGTGGATGCCCAGCTCCCGGTCGTAGGGTACATACATCCGGTCGGCCACGTCCTGCCACTGGGCGACCTCCTCAAAGGCCAGACCGGTCTTCTCGACCAGCGTCGCATACCAGCCGGGCTTGTCTTTTTGCAGCGCCGTCACGGTCCGGGCTGCGTAGCGGAGGTTCTCGCGGGCCATCAGATTGGTAAAGGCGTTATTGTTGACCACCGTGGTGTATTCGTCGGGCCCGGTCACGCCGTTGATACAGAACTTCCCGCCCGCCCGTTCGGAGTAAAACCCCAGGTCGCACCACATCCGGGCGGTCTCGACCAGCATTTCGGCACCGACTTCCTGCAAGAACTCGGCGTCGCCGGTGGCGTCTGCATATTTGCGCAGGGCGTACATGATGTCGGCATTGATGTGGTACTGGGCCGTTCCGGCCGCGTAGTAGGCAGAGGCTTCCTCACCGCTGATCGTCCGCCACGGAAATTTGGCTCCCCGCAGACCGAGTTCCCGGGCACGCTGGCGGGCGTGGGTCAGCTTATCGTGGCGAAACTTGAGCAGGTTGCGGGCAATTCGGGATGCGGTGTAGATCAGAAACGGCATGACATAGATTTCGCCGTCCCAGAAATAGTGACCCTCGTAGGCCTGCCCGGTCAGACCCTTGGCCGGCACGCCTGCCCCCTCGACTCTGGCGGTCGCCTGGCACAGCTGAAACAGGTTGAAGCGTACGTCCTGCTGAACGGTCGGCTGACCGTCGATTTCCACGTCGCTGCGTTGCCAAAAGTCGTACAGATACAGCTGCTGGCTGTCCAGCAGCTCTGAAAAGCCGTGCTCCAGGGCTCGATCAAGCGTGTGCTCGGCCCGCGTGCATAGCTCATCGGCCGGCGCCGAGCCCGAGGTGTGATAGGTCATATACTTGGTCAGACTGATGGGCTGACCGGGTAAAGCCTCGACACGCAGGACGAACTTGCCGGAGTCCGGTGTACTCGCGCTGGTATAGGAGAAGCGACACGCGGTTTCCAGGCTGTGATCAATACCGCAGGCGATCGTCATCCGGCTGCGTCGGGTCGCATAGCCCAGCACCACCCGTTTATCCCTGCCCTGCGGCACATAGTGGTGCTCGGGCAGGAGCGGACGCTCCGGGAAATCGCGGGCTTTACGGGGGTCTGTGCTGGCCGCGTCCGGAACGCTGTGGCGATAGACGACCTCGGAGGAAATCACGACCGGGGCCGGGGCGTTCAAGACCGTCACCTTATATTCAATCGCGGCAAGATGGCGGTGACTCAGAGAGACCAGACGACGCGATTTGATCAGCACCCGCTTGCCGGCCGGCGTCTCCCACAGCAGCTCGCGGTTGAGCGTGCCGCCCTTCATATCGAGCGTGCGGGTATAGTGCAGCAGGTTGGCATAGCGCAGCGAGAGCGGTTCATCATCGACGTACAGCTTGATGATCCTGCTATTCGGGACGTTGACAATCGTCTGACCGGTTTTGGCGAAACCGTAGGCTTCCTCGCCGTACACAATCGGCCACGACTCGTAAAAAGCATTGACAAAGGTGCCGTCCTGCTCGACCGGCGAGTCTTCCTCAAAGCAGCCGCGCATACCCAGATAGCCGTTGCTGAGGGCGAACAACGTCTCCGTCCCGGCCAGGAACTGCGGATAGTAGCGGTTTTCAATGATCTTCCATCCATCAATCGGATAGACGGAGTGGGGAAGACCCAGGGCGTGTTGTTTAATCATGGCCGATCAGATCCCTCAGGTCTGTGACGACGATATCGGTCCCATGCTCTCGCAGGGCCTGGGCTTCGTCGGCCTGGGCGCGGCGCGCCACGCCCACCACCAATCCAAAGCCGCCAGCGCGGCCGGCCTGCACACCGACCAGCGCGTCCTCAATCACCACCGCCCGTTGGGGCGGAACGCCGAGCTGGCGGGCCGCAGCCAGGAAGGTATCGGGCGCGGGTTTGCCCTTCAGATTGAGTTCGGCCGCCATCCGGCCGTCAAGCCGCAGGTCGAACAGGTCGGTGATGTGGGCCGCCGCCAGGATCGCCCGGCAGTTGCGGCTCGACGACACGACGGCCGTTTTCAGGCCCCAGGCGCGCACCGTCCGCACGACGCTCAGTGCGTCCGGATAGGTCTCGACCCCGTCCGCAGCAAGAACGGCCCGGATGAGGTCGTTCTTGCGATTGCCCAGTCCGCACACCGTCCGGCGCTGGGGAGGATCGTCCGGGGTACCGTAGGGCAGACACAGGCCGCGTGCAGCGAGAAAACTCTGGACGCCCTCGTAGCGCGGCTTGCCGTCAACGTAGCGGGGGTAATCGGTGCGGATATCGAAGGGTACGAAAACGCTGCTGTCGCAGCGCGCCTGCTGCTGGAGAAACTCGTCGAACATGCGCTTCCAGCACGCGGCATGCACTTTTGCGGTCGCCGTGAGTACCCCGTCGAGGTCGAACAACACAGCCTCAAAGCGTTCCGGTGTTATCGAGTGGGGTGGACTCATGCGACCCCCTGTTTGCCGCCGACCCTCTCCTGACAGCTCCCCTGGCGGCGCGGTCAGGTCGCACGGTGTCACGGAAGCCTCGCCCGGTCAAGAGCGAAGCGTCCCTATTCACGCGAGCCGGGCGTGATGCTGAGGACCAGTTCTTGGCCGCGACGCTGGACGCCGATCTCGACCGGTCTGTCAATCCGTAAGCCATCCAGGGCATAAGTATAATCATAGATATTTTCGATGCGCTGGCCCGCCAGCCGGATAATAATATCGCCGTCTTGCAGACCGGCCTGGGCTGCGGGACCGCCGCTGACCACGCCCGACAGCCTGACCCCGACCACGTCGGCCTGGGTGTAATCCGGGATGGTGCCCAGATAGGCGCGCAGCCCGACACGTCCGACCTGACGGGACGGTCGGTCTATTTCCCGGTAGTCGGGCACGTCCTGACGGGTGGCCAGCTTCGCGGCCAGGGCCGCCATCAGACGGGTGATTTTTTCCGTGCCCGCAAGCTGAATTTTGTCGGCCGTGTCACGCGGTGTGTGGTAGTCCTCGTGCGCGCCGGTAAAGGCGCTCAGCACCGGCACCCGCTTGAGATAGAACGAGGTGGCGTCGGTCGGCAGATAGCTCTCGTTTTGCAGGCTCAGCGGCAGCCCGAGCCCGGCGTTGGCCTGTTCGATGAGGTCGGTCCAGACCGCGCTCGAGCCGACGCCTTGGAGCACGACGCTTTTTTGCAGCCGACCGATCATGTCCATGTTCAGGTAGGCGGCCGGTCTCGGCGCGGCCGGCTGAGCGGCGTGGTCGTCAAACGCGCGGGTAAAATGGCTCGATCCCAGCAGCCCCATTTCTTCCCCGGACCAGGCGGCGAATATGATATCCCGTTGCAGCGCGAGTCGCCCCCGAGCTTTTTGGGCGGCCAGATGCTGGGCAATTTCGAGCAGGCCGGCAACGCCCGAGGCGTTATCGTCAGCCCCGTAATGGATGGTCCCTTTTTCTTGGCCACGGGCCAGTGAGTCGGCGCCGTGTCCCCTGCCGAGATGGTCGATATGCGCCCCAATCACCAGCGGCCGGGACCCGGCCGGCCCGTTCGCCGGCAGACGGGCCAGGACGTTCCGCCCGGTTTTTTTCTCCTGTCGAATATCTATGCGGGCGGTCAGCCGCAGCCCGGTCAGCGTAAACCCCGCGACCGGCCGGCCCGTATCCGCAGCGTCGTGCAACGTCTTGAGGTCTTTGCCGCCGGCCTGCAACCAGGTGGCCGCGACCGCATCGGTGACCGACAGCACCCCAATACTCGTCCCGGCCAGCGAGGCGTCAAAGGCCAGGCCGACGAGCTGATCGTTGACCGTGGCGTTGGGTCCGCTGACGACAATGAGACCCCGCGCGCCATGATCGCGGGCGACCATAGCCTTGCGACGCAGGCTGGCGTAGCGCTTGAGATGGGAGCGCCGCTGTTGGGCGATGTTTTCCGGCAAATAGCGGAAGACCAGCACCCAGTTGTCCGTCACATCGAGATGACTGTACGAGTCATAAGCCGGCTGACCGTCGGCCGCCGGGGCGGCAATACCATAGCCGGCGAACACGACTCCCGCAGGCTCGAACCGGCCGGTTTTGGAAAAGGTCAACGGACGCCAGTCTCGGTTGACCACATAGGCCGGTCCGGCCTGCGGTGTTGTCCGACCGTCTCGGGCTGGAAGATCGTGCAGCAAGGTGTTGTTTGGCCCGAGCGAGGCGCCAGCCGTAAAAGGAAAGGCCTGGAAGCAGGTGCCGTCATCACCTGCCGGAGCCAGCCCAAAGCCTTCAAACAGGGCGGCCACGTAGGCTGTCGCGGCGCGCTCACCGGCCGTACCGGTCAGCCGACCGGCCATCTGTTCAGAGGCTAAGGTCTCGATATGGCGCTGGAGGTCGGCGGCGCGGATCTCCGGGGCGCCGACATTCAGGGCGGCAGATGGGTCGGGGTGTTCTGAAACAGTTCCGTTGGCGGGCGCATCCGCGCCAGCCAGTGCGGCAAGCAGTGTGCAGCATCCGACAACACAGAAAATCAGGGTTCGCTTCATGGCCGGAGATGATACCGTCTGCGGCGGGACAGACCAAGGTCCGGTTTCATCCTCTTCTCTGGAGACAAGGCTGGTCGGAAGCCTGGCCGATCTCGACGGATCTCCGTCCCCCCACCGCTCGGCGGGCTTCCATGACAGTGAGCCGGCAGCCGTGGTTGACCAGCGCCCGGACCACCGAGGTCAATGCGCGAAGGGGGCCAGGCCGGCTTGGCGCGGTCGGACAAACAGGCCTGGCGCTTAGAGCCTCAAACGGCCGGGGATCTGGACCGCAGCCCGGTGAGCAGACGCTCCAGCGTGCCGATCATTTCCTGCTGGGCTGCGGCACTATCGTCCGCGCTGGCGATGTAGGTGCCCGCTTCGAAGCACGTTGCCCATACCAGGTGGATGAGCGGGTCAAGCGGCAGCGGGTCAATCGCGCCCTCGGCCATCAACGGCTCGAACGCCTGTCGGAGAAGCAGCAGGGCGGGATCGGGTTCTCGGATCACATCCTGGTCCAGGACTGCTGGGCCATCGGCAAAGAGAATGCGCCGCACCTGCAGGTCTGCGGCCTTTTCAATAAAGGCTCGGCACACCGCAAGCACGATCTGCTGCCGCGGAGCGCCATCGGCTACCTGGATACACTCGCTGATGGACTGGGCCAGAGCGGCCCGCTGCTCCTGATAGACGGCGGCGAAGAGGGCGGCCTTGTCGCGAAACTGAGAGTACAACGTGCCTCTGGTCACCCCGACATTGCGGACAATCTCTTCGGTCGAGGTCTCTTCGTACCCGTGCTCCGCAAACAATTCCCGGGCGGTGTCGAGCAAGGCCCGGCGTCGTTTTTGAGTCCGTTCGGCTCTTGAGCTGATAGCTGGCAAAATTCTCTCCTCCACTTCCCAGGACACTGGCGCGCGACGCTTCGGCAGCGGGGCAGCTTGCACACCAGCCCGGAGCCGTTGTTCGCTTCGCCACGGTTCTCGGGCGTGTCGGCCCGCGCTGTCGTCTAGTGCGCCGACGCTTTTTGCCGCCCAGTGTACGAACTCAGGTCTTCCATTGCGCCCGCAAAATTACGGGGATGATCGCAAAAAGTCGGCATTCGCCTCCGGGATGCCGGAGCGGGCAAGCCAGTGGGTGAGGGGATGGTTCTGCCTGAGGGGAGAGACGGGTGGCCGGGGGATGGATTCGTTCCCGGCGATCAACAGCACCGGCCGGACCGGAGCCGTGCATCATCAGCCTCGTCGAAGCTTGACGAGGTACAGCGGCTTCGCTAGTGTCGGCCGTATCATTCCCATAAGGAGGAACGCACTATGGCCTACCTATTCGCCCATATTAAGCTGCGGCCGGGGAAGGTGCAAAAGTTTACCGAGGTGCTTGGACAGCTGGCCCCGCTGCTGGAGAAGCACGGCGGCTGGAAGCTGCACGGGAGTTATTTCAACGTCATCGGGCGTTTGCACACTGTCGTTGACGTCTGGGAGCTGCCCGACGCCAACGCCGTCCAGACGACCCTGGAAAAGGCCTCGCAGGATCCCGAGTTCCAGAAATGGGTGCCGGCGATCGAAGAATGTGTCGAGGATGAAACCCTGCAGGTGATGACCAAGCTGCCGGTCTAGGCGGCCGGTCGTTCGAACTAGCCTTTGGGTCCGACCATATCTTCGGGTCGGACCCACTGATCGTACTCCTCAGCCGTCACATGGGCCAAGGCCAGGGCCGCTTCCCTGAGGCTTGACCTGTCCTTGTGCGCCTTCTTGGCGATCTCGGCCGCCTTCTCATAACCGATATGAGGGTTCAGGGCAGTCACCACCATCAGCGATTCCTGCAGATGCTGCTCGATCCGTTCTGTGTTCGGTTCGATCCCGACCGCGCAGTGGTCGTGAAAAGCCTCACACGCGTCGGCAATCAGCTGGACCGATTCGAGCAGATTGTGCACCATCACCGGCTTGAACACGTTGAGCTGGAAGTTGCCCTGCGAGCCGCCAAAGGCCACAGCCGCATCGTTGCCGAATACCTGCACGGCGACCATGGTCAGCGCCTCGGACTGGGTCGGATTGACCTTGCCGGGCATGATGGAAGAGCCTGGTTCGTTCTCGGGGATGAGGATCTCGCCAATACCGGCCCGCGGTCCGCAGGCCAGCCAGCGCACGTCGTTGGCG
>JAAXHF010000435.1 GCA_012271025.1 Deltaproteobacteria bacterium
GCGGTGGGCAGCCTCAAGCAGGACATTGCGCCCGGCCATCTGGTCATTCCCGATCAGTTCATTGATCGGACCCGGAGTCGGATCGGGACCTTTTTTGGTCGCGGCCTGGTTGCCCATGTGTCTTTTGCCGATCCGGTGTGCGCGCCGCTGTCGGGGCTGTTGGCCGAGGTCGGCCGTGGCCTGGGGACGACGATTCACGCCGGCGGGACCTATGTATGCATGGAGGGCCCCCAGTTTTCGACCCGGGCCGAGTCTTTCCTGTACCGGAGTTGGGGGGCCGATGTGATCGGCATGACCAGTCTTCAGGAGGCCAAGCTGGCGCGCGAGGCCGAGCTGTGTTTTGCCAACCTGGCTCTGGCCACCGACTACGACTGCTGGAACACCGAGGCTGGCGATGTCGTGATCGAGGAGGTGTTGGCGATCCTCAACACAAACGTCACGACCGCCCAGCAGATCGTCCGCGAGGCTGCGGCCCAGCTCCCGGACCGTCAGGCCTGTGCCTGCCCCCAGGCGCTGAAAGACGCCATTATCACCGACCGGAGTCTGATTCCGGCCGAGTTGAAGCGCGAGCTTGACCTCTTGATCGGCAAGTATCTCCGAGCGGCTCAGCCATGACGCATGACACGACAACGCCTCAGCCCGCAGCCCCGGCTCCGCCAGCCGTCAACCCTGACCCAGAGCCATATCTGTCGGTGGTCGTGCCGATCTACAACGAGGCCGAAAATCTGCGGCCGCTGTGTCAGACCCTGTCCGAGGTCTTGTCGGCAGGCAGCTGGAGCCACGAGGTCATTATGGTCGATGACGGCAGCAGCGATGGCAGCGCTGACATCCTGGTCGAGCTGCATCAGGCCTACAGCTGGCTGAAAGTCGTGCGCTTTCGGCGGAATTTTGGCCAAACGGCCGCTCTGGCGGCCGCATTTGCCCATGCCCGGGGCGAGGTGATTGTGTCGCTGGACGGCGACCTGCAAAACGACCCGGCCGATATTCCCAAGCTCGTGGCCAAGCTCAACGAGGGCTACGATCTGGTCAACGGCTGGCGGGTTGATCGGCAGGATCCGTTTTGGCAGCGTCGCCTGCCGTCCCAGATTGCCAACTGGGTGATCTCGCTGTTGACCCAGGTCAAGCTGCACGACTACGGCTGTACCCTCAAAGCCTTCCGCCGTCATATCGCCAAAGACCTGAAGCTGTATGGCGAGATGCACCGCTTCATTCCGGCCCTGGCCCGCGATCTGGGGGCGACGATTACCGAGATGCCGGTCACTCATCACCCGCGCACCCGTGGGACTTCCAAATACGGTCTGGCGCGGACCCTGTGGGTGATCCTGGATCTCTTGACGGTCAAGTTTCTGTCGAGCTATGCCACCCGCCCGAGCCATTTATTCGGTCTGCTGGGCTTTGTGTCGCTGCTGGTCGGCGGCCTCATTACGACCGTCTTGGGGGTGCAGCGCCTGTTCTTTGCCGTTGAACTGTCCAACCGTCCGCTGCTGCTGCTCGGTCTGCTGCTGATTGTGACCGGTGTCCAGTTCCTGACCATGGGACTGATCGGCGAGATGCTGGTTCGCACCTACCACGAGAGCCAGGAGAAGCCCATCTATTGGATTAAAGACGTGTTGGAATGAGAACCGGGAGCCGTCGGCTCCGGGGGCAGGAGAGGCTATGCGGCTGTGCGTTATTGGGACCGGCTATGTGGGACTGGTGGCGGGAACCTGTTTTGCTGAGAGCGGCAATGAGGTGGTGTGTGTGGATATCGACCGGCACAAGATCGCCGAGTTGAACGCCGGCCGGGTGCCGATCTACGAACCCGGTCTGGCCGAGCTGCTGCAACGCAACACTACGGACGGACGGCTGCGGTTTTCGACCGACCTGGCCGCAGCGGTCAGGGACAGTCTGGTGTGCTTTATCGCCGTGGGCACGCCGTCTGACGGCGACGGCTCGGCCGATGTCCAGATGGTGGTCGAGGCCGCTCGGAGCATTGCCGGCGCCATGCCGGGCTATCGGATTGTGGTCCTCAAGAGTACGGTCCCGGTTGGGACGGCTCAGACGGTCCGGCAGGCGATGGCGGCGCTCACCGCGCATCCGTTCGACATTGTCTCGAATCCCGAGTTTCTCAAGGAAGGAGCGGCTGTTGAAGACTTCATGAAACCCGACCGGGTTGTCCTGGGCGGCGCTGATGAACGCGCCCTGTCCGTTGTGCAGGAGCTGTACGCCCCGTTTGTCCGCACCGACAATCCGATCCTGGTCATGGACAACCGCAGCGCAGAAATGACCAAGTACGCGGCCAACGCATTTCTGGCCACCCGTATTTCGTTTATCAACGAAATCGCCCGGCTGTGCGAAAAAACCGGGGCCGATGTGGCCGAGGTGCGGCGCGGCATGGGATCTGATCGGCGGATTGGGCAGGCCTTTCTGTTTCCTGGCGTCGGCTACGGTGGCTCGTGCTTCCCCAAAGACGTGCAGGCGGTCATCCGGACGGCTGAACACCACGGTGTGGACTTCTCGCTGCTGAAAGCCGTTGAGGCGGTCAACGCCCGGCAGAAGCGGCTGTTGGTCGACAAGGTCCAGCAGACCTTCGGCACCGATCTCAGCGGACGCAGGCTGGCCATCTGGGGCCTGGCCTTCAAGCCCCGTACCGACGATATGCGCGAAGCCCCGTCGCTGGTCATCATCGAGGCGCTGCTGGCCGCCGGGGCCAGCCTGGCGGTGCACGACCCGGAGGCGCTCGACCGGGCGCGTCAGCTGTTCGGTGCGCGCGTGTCCTACCACCGGGGCAATTACGAGGCCCTGGACGGGGCGGATGCCCTGCTGATTGTCACCGAGTGGAACGAGTTTCGGCGGCCGGACTTTGCCCGCATGCGGGCGGTGATGAAGACACCGATCATTTTTGACGGCCGCAATCTGTATGAGCCACGGATGATGGACCAGGCGGGCTTTCGCTACTATCCGGTTGGCCGTCGGGCCGTCGGCCATACCTCCCCGGATACGGCGTCCGCAGCCTGAGGCGGCCATGGCACGTATTGTCGTAACGGGTGGGGCGGGCTTTATCGGTTCGCATCTATGCGAGCGCTTTCTGGCCGAGGAGCACGAGGTCATCTGCATCGATAACCTGGTGACCGGCAAGGCCGATAATATTGCCCATCTGTTTGCCGACGCCCGCTTTTCCTTCATCCCCCAGGATGTGACAACGTATCTGTACGTCAAGGGCGAGCTGGACGCGATCCTCCACTTCGCCTCCCCGGCGAGTCCGACCGATTACCTGGAATTGCCGATTCAGACCCTCAAGGTCGGCTCGCTCGGCACGCATAGGGCGCTGGGCCTGGCCAAAGAGAAGAGCGCCCGTCTGCTTCTGGCCTCGACCTCCGAGGTCTACGGCGACCCGCTCGT
>JAAXHF010000323.1 GCA_012271025.1 Deltaproteobacteria bacterium
CCGATTTTTTGAATGGCCTTGCCGACCGCTTGGGTCGTGGCCAGGGTCTCAAAGCTCGTCTCGGCGCCGCGGACGATTTCGAGCAGGCGCATGACATTGGCCGGGCTGAAGAAATGGGTGCCGATGACCTTGTCCGGGCGCGTGGTCACCGACGCAATTTCATCAACGTTGAGCGTGGACGTATTGGTCGCCAGGATACACTCGGGCTTGGTGACCGTATCCAACTGCGCGAAGACCTGCTTTTTGACCTCCATGTTCTCGAACACGGCTTCCACCACCAGGTCAACCTCGCCGAGCGTCGCGCAGTCCAGGGCAGGCGTGATGAGACCCATGCGCTCCTCGACCTGTTCCGGCGTGAATCGGCCTCTCTTGGCGCTGCGTTCATAGTTGCTGCGCACTACTGCCAGGCCCTTGTCCAGAAATTCTTGGCCGGTTTCGAGGATGGTGACCGGGATCCCAGCATTGGCGAAATTCATAGCAATGCCGCCGCCCATCGTACCGGCCCCGATGACGCCCACTTTTTGAATGGCGCGGGTCGGCGTGTCTTTCGGCATATCGCTGACCTTTGCCGCGGCGCGCTCGGCAAAGAAAATATGGCGTTGGGCGGCCGACTGCTGGCTGGTCAGAACCTGGCGGAAGAGTTCCTGCTCCTTGGCCAAGCCTTCGTCAAACGGCAGGGTGCAGGCCGCCTCGACACAGTCGATGCAGCGCTGGGGGGCCTCAAAGCCGCGCCGTGTTTTGCCGGCCTGTTTGCGGGCCGCGTCAAAGATGGCCAGGTCAACGCCGGTGACCTTGTCGTTCAGGTCCCGTACCTTTTTGAGGGCGGCCCCATCTGCAACGAGCTGACGGGCAAAGGCTTTCGCGCCGTCGAGCAGACTGCCCTCGTCAACGATCTGGTCAATCACGCCAACGCTCTGCGCCGGGCCGGCCCGCATCGGTACACCTGAGGTGATGACCTCAAGGGCGGCTTCGGGGCCGATCAACCGCGGCAGGCGCTGGGTCCCGCCGCCGCCGGGTAACAATCCCAGGGTGACCTCGGGCAGCCCGACCCGTGCGGACGGCACCGCGACGCGATAATGGCAGCACAGGGTGGTTTCGAGACCGCCGCCCAGGGCCGTGCCGTGAAT
>JAAXHF010000531.1 GCA_012271025.1 Deltaproteobacteria bacterium
GGCTACAGCCCAACGCAAAACGCTCTAGCCGGAAGCTAGACATAAATACGATTGTATCAGACGCTCTGGACGGCCATTGCGGCCTGATTTGGCGGGGTGAGGGGCCGATCTGAACGGATCGCGGGTGAAACGGCCGAGCGGCAGAAGATTGCTCAGCGCGAGGGATGGGGCCGGGCCGGGCGTTGCTGTGCGGCGCTGTCCCGTTCGGGCGTCGCGTCCAGCGCTTCGTCATTGACGCGCCCCGCCGGCAGGTCTCGCCGGCGACCGGAATCAATCGTGACGCGTGTTTTTGTATATGCCTCATGTCAACACGTAGAGTGAAGATGGACGCTCAGGACGGGGAAGCCCGGCACAGTCTGGGTGATTACATCCGCTGGATAAACTTGAGAAAGAGTTCCTCATTGAACCTGGGAAACCGGAACGTGTTCCCTACGCGCCGGGAGGATTTTACCTGTTGCGACAGCCTGAACGTGTTTGAGGATTTCGGCGCTGTAGTAGCGATTGGCGCACCTGTCACAGACTCCAATCAGCACATCCTCCAGGATGACAAAGCCGGCTCTGTGTTTGAACGCTTCCCGCTCAACGCGCTTCTCTCGAACCGTTCCCTCGCAGTACTCACACCGATAGCCAAAGTGTTCTTTCATGGTGCTGACTCCGTTACTTCGTACACAGTGATGATGAGATAGGGGCCAGTTCCAGTCAATCGGCCAACTGTCCCCACACGGGTCGTTCCGTCTGCTCCGATTCCGTGAAGAGTATATTTTGTTCCTCGAAGCTCTTGTTTTTCTGTCCTGACCAGACCTCCGTTCAGAATCGCGGTTTCAACATCAAGAATGTCCGGATTATCCTCCGCCATCTCCTCCACCGCATGGACAGTCATATCGTATGATGCTTCGCGTACTCGCTCTCGAATCCGGTCAAGAATACGTTGCGGCACCTTTCTTCGCCTTCTTTTCCTCTTCCAAGGAGTCCGCCGGTTTCTCCAGGGGCATTCTAGCGTGGCGGAGGGAGAGGAGCCAGCGGCACTTCAAACTGATGCACGACCTGGGCTTTGCTGTTTGCTCGACCTTTGGACGATACGATACGCCACACGGCCGCCCCGGTTGTCATCCCTTGGCCTTAACGAGCTGACCGACGCTGGACTCGAAGCGCTCCTGGCCGATGAAAGCTGAGCGTGGCGTTCTCGACACGAACGCTACGACAGGCCCATGCCGCCGTCGACCAGCAGCATCTGGCCGGTCATGTACGAGGCCAGCGGCGAGGCCAGAAACAGGGCGATCCCGCCCATCTCTTCCGGGGTGCCCCAGCGTCGCAGCGGGATCTCGTTCAGAGAGTCTTCGTAGCGACGCGGATGATCCCAGGTCACCTTGGTAATCTTGGTGACGATCAGGCCCGGCGCGATACCGTTGACCCGAATGCCGTCGCGCGCCCAGGCCTCGCCCAGAGTCATGGTCAGGGTCCGTAGCGCGCCCTTGCTGGCGCTGTAGGCCGGATTGCCAAAGACGGCAAAAAAGCTCGCCCCCGAGCCCAGGATGACCACGCTGCCCTTGGTCTCCTTCAACATGGGGTGGAACTTCATGCAGCAGTTCATGACGCTCATCAGGTTCACGTCGAGGACCTTGCGGAAGTTCGGCATCTGAAACTCGGCCTGTTTGTACATCACCGTACCCTGCGAGGCGACGAGCACATCGAGCTTATCGAAAGGCGGCTGGAAGGCCTGCACATTGTCGTCTTGCGACACGTCCAGCTGAAAATAGTGCAGCCCGCTCAAGTCTGAAACGTCTTCGGCCGTATAGTCCTCGGCAGACGCCCGGGTGCCGCACACGTACACCTCGGCTCCGTGGTCTCGGAACTGGCGGGCAATGCCGTTGCCAATCCCGCTCGAACCGCCGATGACCAGAACCGTCTTGCCGCTGAAATCAATTTCGTTCATGGTGCCGCTATCCATCCGCTGGTGTATTTCGGCACCATGCGGCGCCGAGGATGCTTTGTAGCATCATTGCTGGTATACACCAACACGCTTACCCACAGACGAAGGAGGAACACAGCATGCGTATCGGTATGATGATCGGTGAAGGAGCCGGAGAGAGCCCGCCCATGGACGAGGTCATCCAAAGGGCGCAACGGGCCGAGGCGGCCGGTCTGCACTCGGCCTGGCTGGCCCACGCGTTTGCCCACGACGCGATCGGTCTGTTGGGGCTGGTCGGACGCGAGACAAGCCGGATCGAACTGGGCACGGCCGTAGTGCCCACCTACCCGCGTCACCCGGTGGCCATGGCCCAGCAGGCGCTGACCACTCAGGCGGCCAGCCAGGGGCGCTTCACCCTGGGCATCGGCCTGTCGCATAAGTTCGTCATCGAAGACATGTATGGCCTGGCCTACACCCGCCACCTCAGCCACATGCGCGAGTACATGGCGGTCATGCGGCCGCTGCTCGACGGCCAGCCGGTTGATCACGACGGCCAGGAGTATCGGGTCAAGGCGAACATCAGCGTCCAGGGGGCGAGCCCGGTGCCGGTCGTGCTGGCCGCCCTGGGTCCCAAGATGCTCGACTTTGCCGGGCGCGAGTCGGCCGGCACGGTGACCTGGATGGCCGGCCACAAAGCCCTGAGCGAACACGTTGTGCCGCGCATCACCGACGCGGCCAAAGCCGCCGGTCGGCCGGCTCCGCGGGTGATTGCCGGTATGCCGCTGGCCATCACCGACGACCCGGCCGCAGCCCTGGAGGTGGCAGCCAAGGTGTTCGCCATCTACGCCCAGCTGCCGGCGTATCGGACCATGCTGGACCGTGGCGGGCTCGGCCAGCCGCCGGAGGTTGCGCTGCTGGGGGATGCGGCAACGATTTCGGGCGAACTCAAGCGTCTCGAAGATATCGGCGTGACCGATTTGTGCGCCTTTGTCTTTCAGGCCGACGCGGGGGCGTTCGATCGCACGCTCGATTTTCTGGCTTCGCTGTGCTGAGCGGACCGCCTCAGGACTCGGTCCCCACGATTCCCTCCATCCGCAGCCGGACCGCCGGCGTAGTGCGCTCAGGATCGGCGATGATATACAACCGCCCCTGGCGGATACCCTCGACCGTGATGTCGGCCAGCTGTTCGGGCGTCATGCCGATTTCCTGCAACTGCTCGTGGCGGGTCTGGCGCCGCTGGATTAGGGCTGCCTGGGCCTCCTCGTCGCGCGGCACCAGCAGAGCCTGGGGGCGGTTGCGGTCGGCGTACAGGATATTGGTCGCGGTTGCCCCGGGCACCAACAGGGCGGCCCTGAGCTTCGAGCCGGCCGCCCGCAGGTCGTAGTGCAGCCCTTCGGTCATACGACTCACCGCGTGTTTGGCGACGCCGTACACCGAGCTGGTGCCGGTCGTCAGGCCGACCACCGAACTGGTATTGAGAATCAGGCCCTCCTCGCCGTGCTCAATCATGCGCGGCACAAAGGCCTGGATGCCGTGCAGCACGCCGTACACATTGACCGCCATGATCCACTCCCAGTCCTGGTCGGGGATGTCCCAGATATGGCCCAGCCCGCCGGACACGCCGGCGTTATTGCACACGATATGCACCCGGCCAAAAGCATCGAAAGCCCGGTCGGCCAGGGCAAAGACGGACGCTTTGCGTGAGACATCGGTCTTGACCGCCAGCACCGGCGTACCGCCCAGACGCAGCTCCTTTTCCACCTCAAGCAGGGCCGCTTCTTCGATATCGGCCAGCACCAGCTTCATGCCCTCTCGGGCAAAGCGCCGGGCCAAGCTCTGACCGATGCCGCTGGCCGCCCCGGTAATGACCGCCACCCTGTCCGCCAAATCTTGCATGCCGTGCTCCCGCTCGGAATCGGGCACTCCGTCCGGGATATTCCTCAGCCGGGCCTGCCGCCCAATCTATCTGTGCCCCAGCTGACGATACACCTGCGTCTCAAAGGCGTCCAACACCCGCAGCGCCGTGGCGTCAAAAAAGGGCAGGATTTGCATCATGATCACGCCAGCGACCTTTTTGTGCGGATCGATCCAATAGTAGGAGTTGAAGATGCCGGCCCAGCTGAGGCTACCGGCCGAACGACCGGTGTCCAGCGTCTGGGTGTTGATGAGAAAGCCCAGCCCCCACTTTTTATCCTGGCCGGGGAAAAACTCGATGTCGTTGGACAGAAAGGGGATCGCAGTTTCAGCCCTGCCAACGCTCAGCTGGCCGATATGGTTCTCGCCCATCAGGCCGACCGTCTCGGGCTTGAGCAGCTGTACACCCTTGTAGGTCCCGCCGTTCAGCAGCATGCGCACAAAGGCCAGATAGTCGCCCGCAGTGGCGTACAGCCCGCCGCCACCGCCGAAAAAGCGGCCGTCAAAGGGCAGCTCAAACTCAATCTGGGCAAGCGAGCCGTCATCCTGGCGCTGGCAGACATTGACCAGCCGGCTGCGCTGGTCCGGGCTCGGCGAGAAACCGGTGTCGATCATGCCCAGCGGCTGAAAAATATGCTCCCGGCAGTAGTCGGCCAGGTTTTGTCCGCTCAGGTGTTCGACCACGCGGCCGACCCAGTCGGTGCTGATGCCGTACTCCCAGCGTTGACCCGGATCGAACACCAGGGGCGAATCCAGGAAGCCGTCTCCGCCATCGGTAAAGCGGGGGATGGAGGACTGTTCGGCGAACTGTATGAACTCGGCGTTCCACATTTCGTAACAGTAGCCCGAGGTGTGGGTCAGCAGGTGTCTGAGGCTGAGCGGTCGGGCGGCCGGACGCAGCCTGGGCGTGCCGTCCGCATCAAAGCCGTCCAACACCTGCCGCTCGGCCAGCTGGGGAACTTTCGTCTCCAGGGCTTCGTCGAGCGACAGCCTGCCCTGCTCGACGATCTGCATGGCCGCCACCGAGGCGACCGCCTTGGTCATCGAGGCGATGCGGAAGACCGTGTCGGTCGTCATTGCCGGAGCGCTTGCGTCGCCGCGTCTGCCCGCCGCACCCTGATAGACGATGTCGCTGTCGTTTGCCGCCATGGCGACCAGACCGGGCACCTCGCCGGATTCAACCGCCTGCTGCAGAACCGTGTCGATAGGTGTCATGCTGCTCCCTCCTGTGCCCGCGTTTCCTGAACGAACCCCTGAAAGCTGCGGCTCATGCCTGCCCGCCGTCCGACCGACCGATCCTATCCAGCCAGCCCAGGACGGCGTCCTGAAACGCCGGCAGACTTTTATACAAACGCCACCAGTCGGGCATGCCGCGCAGCGCCCGCGCCATGGCCGCAGCCCGCTGCGGGTACGCGACCAGATGGTTCAGAGGTTTGATATAGATCCGAATCGTAAACACGATATCCTGACTGCGCGCCAGCCGTCGCAGGGTCTGGCGCTCGATGCGCAGCCACAGTTTTTCACCCGCGTTGTCGGCCGTAATGTCCGGATTAAAGCCGCCCCGGCTGTGGCCGGTCGACTGGAACAGCGTCGGGTCGTCGACCAGCCCCCAGTTGAGCCGCCACACCGGCTTGCGCATGCGCGCGAAGTAGCGGTTCATGGTCGAGTCGAGCCGTTCCTGGTAGCCGGGCGTTGGGGCGTGAATCGCCGCCAGCGACAGGCCCATCTTGTCGGCTAGATTCCAGCGGGTGGGAAAACACACCGACGCCCCGACCAGGCGATAGACGTCAGAGGCGGGCTCTTTGTGCATCAGACACAGGTCCTCCTGGACCAGCCGCCCGGCCAGGTCGAGCGGGTGCAGCCCAGACCCGGCCAGATCCCAGGACTGACCGGTCACGGTATTCCGCAGTTCGTCTCCGCTGCGCTGGTACAGGCGCGGAAAGCGGGCCGGCAGGTGCTCGGCCAGCAGACCGAGGACTTCTTGTGAGCCGCGCTCGGCCTCGGGCCGGATGTTGACGACTTCGTCGTAGCGCTCGGCCAGCAGCCGCTCCTTTTCGGCCAGGTCGGCGGCCAGGTGAGCGTCGGGTTCGATCCAGTCCTTGAGGTCCAGGGGCAGCAGCCCCATGGCGACCCGGAAAGGCTGGGCCGTGTAGGGCGTATAGTCCGGCTCGGGCGGAAAGACCGGCCCGGCCGCCGCAGTCTCAGTCTGTCCACAGCTGGTCAAGAAAGGCTCCGAACTCGGTGTTGAATGCCGTCGCCTGCTCGATATTGGCCGCGTGTCCGGCGTCACTCAGGATGACCTTTTTTGCGTGCGGAATTTTTGCGGCCATATAATCGGTCGCGGCCAAAAAGGGGGTGTCCCGGTCGCCGATCATGACCAGGGCCGGCACGTCGATGGAGCCCAGGGCGTTCATGATCCGGGCGTCGTGCTGGGTCAGGATGCCGCGGGCGGCATGGGCCAGACCCTGGGCTGAGCGGTGCGAGCCGGCCCGCACCTCGGGACTCCGGCCCAGAGCGTCGAGCCCCTTCTGCTCAAACGTGTCGGCGAAAGATCGCGCGCGCTGATTCCACGCCTCGCGGGGCGGATCCTTGCGAAAGCCGGGCCCGGTGCCGAGCAGCATCAGGCCCTTGACCCGCTCGGGATGGGCGCAGTGAAACGCCAGCGACAGATAGCCGCCCAGCGAGTGACCGCCCAGCACAGCCTGCTCGACGCCCTCGGCATCCAACAGGGCCAGCATATCGGCGACCGACAGGGCCTCGGAGTAGGCCGCCGGGTCAGCCGGGCTGTCCGACTGACCGTGGCCGCGCAGGTCCCAGCTCATGAGGCGGTAGCGCTGGGACAGGGCGTCGACCTGGGGCTGCCAGGCTGCGGTGGTGGCGCTGAAGCCGTGCGTCAACAGCACGGCCGGCCCCGAGCCGTGCGTTTCGTAGTAAATGTGAACCCCGTCACGATCAAGCCTTGGCATGCCGCGCCTCCATTCAGAACCGTCCAGAATATGCTAAGCTCGGCATTGCATCATATTTGCCGCGCCAGGGAAACCGTTTGGAAACCGTCTGGAGGATGCGCCCATGGCTTCGCCCCGCCCCCAGCTGTACACCACCGACGCCGCCCAGCCGCCCCGGTTGTGCGCCAAGCGCTGCCGCGCCTGCGGCTATACCTTCTTCCCGCCCCACGCCTACAGCTGTGAGTCGTGCGGAGCGGCCGCCGGGCAGATCGAGCCCCGGCTGTTGGCCGGCAGCGGCGTGGTGCAGGCCAGCGCAACGGTCCACGTCCACCACGACCCGAGCACGCCAACCCCCTTCACCGTTGCCTCAATCAGCCTCGACGACGGCCCCACCATCCGAGCCCTGATGACTTGCCCGACCGACGCCGAGCTATCGCTCGGAGATCGGGTGCGGGCGGTCCTTGTCTCCACCGATTCAGATGCCGACGGCAACGAACGGACCGAACTCCGATTTGAAAAAACCCCGAAAGTCGAGGCGACCTGATGGGCAAAACATTACGAGACCTGCGTCCGGTGTATGTGGTCGGGACGGGCCTGCACCGCTATCAGCACAAGAGTGACACCGCCTACGTGGAACTGGGTCTGACTGCGGTTCGGGCGGCGCTGGACGATGCCGGCATCGCCTGGCCGAGCGTCGAGGCCGCGTACAACGGCACGGCCCAACTGGGCATTGCCCCGACCCGGATCATGCTGCGCCACCTCGGCACGACCGGCATTCCCATGACCCAGGTTGAAAACGCCTCGGCCTCAGGCTCCTCGGCCTTTCGTCAGGCCTGTCTGGAGGTGGCTGGCGGGGTGAGCGATGTCGTCCTGGCCATGGGGGTGGATAAGCCCGAGGGGCTGCGTCTGGCCTCACGCAAGGCCGGGGTGGCGGATCTGGTTGGCGCACGCGCGGTGCCCTTTACCCATTTTGCCCTGCTGGCCAACGCCTATATGCACCGCCACGGGGTCGGCCCGGAAACGATTGCTGCGGTGGCGGTCAAAAACCACCGCAACGGAGCCGACAACCCGTATGCCCAGCGGCAGCAGGAGCGCAGCCTGGAAGAAGTCCTGGCCGGTCCGTCAATCTCCGGCTCACTGACCCGCTTGCAGTGCTGCCCGGTTGGCGAGGGCGCGGCGGCAGTCATTGTCGCCTCGGCCGAGGCCATCGAACGGCTGGGCATCGACCGGGCCAGAGCCATCCGGGTTCTGGCCTCGACCCTGCGGACCGAGCGGGTGTACGGCGGGGCCGCAAACTTCGACGCCGAGCTGACGCGCGAGACGGTCGCCCAGGGGTATGACGAGGCGGGTATCACCCCGGCCGATCTGGACGTCATCGAACTCCACGATGCGTTCAGCATTGAGGAGCTGCTGTACGTCGAAGCCATGGGCCTGTGCGCCGAGGGCGGGGCGGCCGGGCTACTGGAGAGCGGCGAACTGGACATTGGCGGGCGCTGCGCGGTCAGCCCGTCCGGCGGGCTGCTGGCCATGGGCCATCCGATCGGACCCACCGGGGCCGGCCAGATTGTCGAGCTGACCCGTCAGCTGCGGGGCGAGGCCGGTGTCCGCCAGCAGCCGAACGCCCGGACCGGCCTGGCTCACATGGTCGGCGTTAGCGCGGTGTGTGTCGTCCACGTGCTGCAACGGGATGCGACCTGACACATGCGGGAGGAGAGAACCATGCTCGGTATTCAAGGACTGTACGAGCTTGCCCTGCGGGTCAAGGACCTGGCCCAGGCCGAAGCCTTTTATTGCGATACGCTGGGGCTCGAAGTCGGTCTGCGAGACGAAACCCGTAAATGGCTGTTTGTGCGGGTCGGCGGACAGGCCGGCATGATTGTGCTTCAGGAAGACCCCCGGCACTGGTCGGCCCAGCACCTGGCGTTCACGGTTCATGAGGCCGATCTGGAGCGGGCCGTGGCCGTCCTGCGCGACAGAGGCATTGCCGTCGAAGGCCCGGTGACCCACGACTGGATGCCGGCCAAGTCGGCCTACTTCTCAGACCCGGACGGCCACGCCCTGGAGCTGTGCGCCCCACTCACCCCGGCCTGAACCCTTGCGATAATAGGCTTTTGAGCCAACCCGCTCGAAAAACAAGGGCGAGGTCAGCCCTTCGGCGTCTCTTTGAGCGATGATGTCTCGGAACGATTCACCGAACCAGATACGTCCGCTGCGTGGATCGATCCCTGCCGTCTGCCCCGAGCGGTCAGAGAGGTCGTGCCGGTGTTGGTACTCGGCCCACATCTGCCTCGCCTTAGCCGAGTTCCCCTTTGCCCACATCTCGGGTGTTTCTTTCATGGCTCGCTCTCTATAGATCAACACTTATAGACGCTTTGTAGCCGTGCTACCAGAACATACGCTTTATCGCCGCGTACAACCCCACGCCCGCACGATGCACGATGTGCCACCTTTGTTGCGGCACTCGGCAGTGGCCCTGTTTTGCGCGCCCGCGCCCGTGTCATACCCGTTCGCCCAGCCGTAACTCGTGCTGCCCTGCGCCTGGTCTGCGGCGAAGGCCGCACATGCGTTGCTGAAGCGCATCACAATGCGGCAATTGCTGCCGCACTCGTTCAGTGCTCGGCGGTCGGCAGCCTGAGGCGTCGCATAGTTGATGGCCCAGCCCCAGGACGGCCCTTGGTGCGAGTCGATGGCTAATGCCCCATACAGAGGGGGCTTCAGAGGATCGGCTTCTTTGCCGCTCGGGGTTGACGAGGGAGTCGTGAAGCTGCCGAACAGATCGGTCAAGCCGCCGGTATTGGCTTGGGACTGAGTCCTCGTCTGCTGGCGCTGCGACCCGTTAGACGGTGCCTGCGCGTTGCTCCCAAACCGCCCCAGCAGGTCAATCACGCTCAGCGTCTCCACGAATTCCATGAATACGTCCGCGAGTTGGGTGGCGTCCGCCGCATGATGGTAGGTCCCGCCGGTCTGGGTGGCAATGTCACGCAAATCTTGGGCGGCTTGGGAGGTGGGGGTGATGCCGAACCCGACGGTTTCGTGGCGGAAGATGACCCCGCTGGACCGTAAGCTTGCTATGGCCTGGTCAATATCACCACAGTCGTTCTGACCATCCGCAAGTAACATGATCATCTTATTGGACGCGCCGGCGTCGCCGTTAGCGGCCATGTAGCGATTGGCGAAGAGCAAGGCGTTTGCCATGGGCGTGCCGCCGCCCGGTTGCAGGCTGCTGATGAAACGTGTGAGCTGGTCCACGTCACGGGTGAAGTCCTGATAGCGCGGGACGGGGTTCTGGCAGTCGCCGTTGAAGGCCAGCACGGCCACTTCGACGGCACCGCTCTGCGCCGCCCGGCCTAGGGCAGTGATGGCAGCCTGCTTGGCAGCCTCGATCTTCACTTGAGGATTGCCGCTGCCTATTTCGTCTCCCATGCTCCCGGAGACGTCAATCAGCAGCAGTAGGCTGCTGGCGACCACCCCCCGACTCTGAGCGAGAGCGTGCGATCCCCAGACGAGCAGGAGCGCCGCCATCGCGACCGTCAGCACCGGTTTTGCCGTACCGTTCATCTTTGCCGGATCATTCCCCAAAAACATGCGAGCCGAGATCGCCAGGGAGCTTCGTTCCCTGGACTCCCTCCCATCCCGCCGCCACCCGCTGCGCGCACCCTTCGGGGCAGCGCGCGGGACGGCTGTTCTCCACGAGCTAAGCCCTCTCCTCCCGATCCTCATAGCAGAGGGTAAGCGGGTAACAGGGCAGAGGGCTACGACGTTCTTGCCAGGCGGAAACCGAGGTTCTCGCTGCGAAGGTCTGGACTCCCCACATAGCGCGCTGCCGCCCGACAACCCCAGGGGCTGCTGCCAAAGTACCCGCCGCGACGTACCCGTTGGATGCCCGTGGTAGGGCCACGGGGGTCAGTCACCGAGCTACGGAGATCTAGTCCATACCAATCTGCCACCCATTCTGCCACATTCCCGAACACGTCGTACAACCCAAAGCCGTTCGGTAACTTCCTCCCCACCGGATGGGTCCGCCATCCAGTGTCGTGCGGGTTGCCGCACCAGGCATAGTGCTCTAATAGATTCTCCGCGTTTCCAAAGTAGTACACCGTTTGCGTCCTCGCCCGCGCCGCATACTCCCACTCCGCTTCCGTCGGTAATCGGTATGTCTCCACCCCCTCCAAGGCGTTCAACTTCTCGATAAAGACTTGCACGTCGTCATAACTGACGTTATCCACCGGACATGTCCGGCCACAGCTAGAGAACTCCGATGGGTTGTTTCCCATTACTGCCGTCCACTGCCCCTGCGTCACTTCGTACTTCCCCAGGTAAAACGGCTGGCTGAGCGTTACCCGGTGTAAATGCTCATCATAGCCGAGACCTTCTCCCACCTCCTCTCGCGGCGTTCCCATCATAAACGTCCCCGGCGGAATCAATACGAATTCCATACCCACACTGTTTCTCATCTCGCGAGGGAGCTGGGCGAGGCGGTGCCGTGCGGTCGCCTCATCGAGCAATTCCAGAGCCTCTCTATAATGTTCCCCCTCTCGCCCCACCGTCGTCAGATAGCGGGTCACCGACTCCACCGCTTCTCCGTGAAGCCCCGCCTGGTGCGAGACCTGAGCGTGCTTGAACCAGAACGCCTCGGGCAGCGCTAGATCATACTCGGCCTGCAACTCCAGAATCCGGTCCAAGGCCGTCTTGGCCGCGGCATAGTCTCTGTTTACGATATGACGCTCGGTCTCCAAAAGGTGACGGTCCGCCTCGATATCCGGCGGCAGTTGGGCATGCGCCTCAACTACTATCATCAACACGGTCAGCATCAAAATACACAGCCGGTATATCTGCATTCGAGCTCCTCCTTTTCGCTGCACCATCGACTCTCTTCCATCAAGCAAGCCACAGGTATTGAGCAAGAACTTTCCCGCATATCCCGCTCACGTCCAGCTCTGCACCCGCAGCCCCTTGGAGCCCAGAAAATGGCTCGCATTCGAGGTGACCAGGATCAGACCGTTGACATACGCGATCGCCGCGATCTGTCCATCGACAAACGGCGGCACTTGACCGGTTCCGCGCAGATCGATGTCATGTCCCGCACGGTCCCGAACACCTCGTCGGGATTCAGCCCGAGTGTCTGCAAGTCAGCGTCTTTCGCGAAGGCAGCGTAGGCTTCGGTGAAGCGACGCCGGCCTGCGGCAAGCTGCTCGAATGCCTTCCAGCTAATGAGCACCGCCACCGATTTCCCGTGACGGGTCAACTCTACAGCAGCACCGCTCTCCGCCGCGCGAACCAAGCTCGGCAGGTTGCGGCGCGCCTCGGCAACTGAATGTCTATCGGTCATCACCGTCTCCCTTATGCCTATGATTATGTACACGTTCATCAGGCAGACCGTGAAGCGCCTCGCCAGCGCCGTGTGAAAGCGCTGCACAGCGCAAACCCATGGCAGGTCAGTCCGCCGATGGCTCAGGCTTCGACCGTCACACTAAACTGCGCCTCATTTTCTCGGCCCTGCTGGTCTCGAATGCGGACCACAAAGCGAAAGGCGCCGGTATGCCCGTGAAAGTCCACTTTCGGGATACGGATGGCCGTGTCCGCAATGTAGGGCGTCACTTGGTCCGTGATATCCTTGCCGAACCAGATACCCAACTTTCTTTGACGGACCTCGACCTCCAGCGTTGCCATATCCGGCCCACTCCCATCCGCGGCGGACAGGAACTTCAGGTGGACGGCCACAGGTTCGTCAGCCTGAAATACAGCCTCATCCTCCGGCAAGCGTAGCTCAATCTGCGGTCCCATCCGCAGAATGCTAGCCGGCGCCCTTCCCTGCTCTCGCGACAGTTCCACAAACGCCGCCGGGTCGATCATCAGCACACGCTCCGCTGTACCCTTGTCGGAGCGGTCTGCACAGGCCACTGACAGGGTAAGGAGCAGCATAAGCCAGAGTGGCCTATGATCGCATCCCCTCATAGCGACTTTTTCACAGGCACACAAAATATTTTCAGACCACCAGCAATCAATCCGCCACCACTCTTTGCCGTGGCTTTAAGCTGAACAATCTTCCTCGGTCATTAGCTCTAACCAATGAGGGAGGGGTCTCTCTTCGTTCCCATAGACCTTCACCTCGTACGACGATCCGGGAGGGACGGTAGCTGACACGAAGCACCACTTTCTATAGTCGTCATCTGCGTCCTCATCTATACTTATGAGATTGCCGTCTACCCAAATCTCAGGGGCACAGGACTGTCCCCCGCCGTCTGAGACCGCAACCTCGAGGGGATAATCATAACTGTTAGGGTAATCCTCTCCACTCGATCGCTGCTCTCTAACGTCACACCACTTGCGATTCATATAGCCCGACAGTCCATTGTTTAGAAGCGGTCTCAAAAACCGGTTC
>JAAXHF010000362.1 GCA_012271025.1 Deltaproteobacteria bacterium
TGGGCCACCTCCTCAACGATGGTTTTGGTCATGCGGACGAGTTGGGCATCGTTGAGCCAGAGTGGCGGCGGAATATCATAGGCGGACTCAAAGCCGCCCAGACCGAACAGACCGACCATACGCTCAATAAAGGAGTCGACCCGCTCGTCTTTTGCGTCAATATAGTCTTCTGCGACCTGATACTGCGAGGCGATCTGCCGCACGATCTCTTTTTCCCAGACCGTCCAGTTCAAACGCCGACCCAGCTCACGGGCAATCAGGCTGCCACCGCTGCCGTAGAGATGAGATAGAGTCAGGATGGACTTTCCCATGATCGCCTCCCTATTGACTCACGATGAGTGAGCGCATTCTAGGAACCCGGACGTTCCTTTGTCAATTCTCTCCACAGAGTACACCTCCCCTCCGACGGATATGCAGCTGCCGGACACGTTTACTCTGTATCCCCCTAGCGCTGGGATACAAACAGAAAAGCACGGCCAACGGCCGGCTTATCCCGGATGTGTTGACCTGGCGCCCCGAAAACAAACTCCGGGATGTGGTCGGCGTTAATATCGCCGGGCGAGGCCAGCGCATAGCCGAACATCGAACCCTGGTGCGGGTAGGGGTTGTCAAAGGTAATCAAATGGCGGCCGTCGCGACCGTTATAGAGGAAGACTTCTCCCTGGACGTGAAACTCATCGACCCTCTGAAATGGGGCACCGACCAGGATTTCGGGGATCTCATCCGTATTCACGTCCGGTATGGCGGACATGATCCAGCCAAACCCGGCCGAGGGGCGTGGGGCCGGGTCGTGGAAAGTCAGCAGCAGGCTGCCGTCGGTCCCGCTAAAGGCAAAGGCCGCCCCCTGGGCGGCGACTGCCCCGACATCCTGATAGGGCGCGCCAATGAGCAGGTCCGGGACACTATCCTCATTCAGGTCTCCAGCCGATGTGACATACCAGCCGAACGACGCGCCGGCCTGTGGCTGAGGATGATCGATGGGGTACAGCAGGCTGCCATCTGCACCGCTATACACATAGGCCCGCCCCTGCGTGCTCCGACCCTCGACAGTGGAGTAGGGCGCACCGACAGCGATATCCGGGATGCCATCGCGGTTCAGGTCGCCAGCCGAGTTGACCGTCCAGCCAAAGCCTTCGGCGCCGGAATCGGGTGGTGGGGCGAGGGTGTGGAGGGGAGTACCGTCACGACCCTGAAAGACAAACGCCCGACCCTCGTGGTCCTGGCTATGCGCGCCCACAATGAATTCGGGAATACCGTCTCCGTCCAGATCCCCGGCAGAAGCGACGGACCAGCCAAACCCCGCGCCCGCACTTTGTTGAGGGGATTCGAGGGAATGGAGGAGCTGCCCCTCGCGGCCACTAAAGACAAAGGCCTGTCCGCTGCCCACACGTTTACTCACGTTGTATTCGCTGCCGTCCTCGGCAGTCCAGCCAAAGACCAATGTCTCCGCGCTACCGGCTTCGCCCTGGCCGAAAGCGCCAATAATACAATCCGGTACGCCGTCCTGATTCACATCGCCCGCCGCGGCAACGGAAAATCCAAACGCGGCATCTGCCTGGGGATGCGGGTCGTCCAGCTCCAGTAAGAGCTCGCCGGTCTGACCGTCGAAAATAAAGGCCCGGCCCTGATGGTTATTCTCGTCCCAGGTTTGCTCGTACGCGCCGACAATATAATCGGGGATCGCGTCGCCATTCACATCGCCCAGCGTGGCTAGGGAGGAAGAGAAACCGGAAAAGATGAGCCGATTCGGGGTGTCCAGGGTGCGGATTTCCGGCCCCGCCCAGGTCGGGCCGCAGAGGAAGAACAAGACACTCAGCCACAGAAACGGAACATGCCACATAAGGGTCCTTTGGGCCTTTGGGGTCCTTTGGGCCTTTGGGGTCAAGACCCAATGACTCAACCGACCCAATAGACCCAATTAAGGCCCGTCGGTCATATCCTAGCCCTGACAGGCTGTCAAACCGTCTTTCTCTTGCCGCTCGCCAGCACATAGACTTCGGCCGAGCCCTTGCGCGTCGCTTCCGGACGGGAGGTTTTGACCGTCTTGAAGGCGGAGCGTAACGTCGTGACAAAAGGCTGATAGTCTGCGCTCATAAAGGTTTTGAGGAGTAAGTTACCGCCTGGCTTCAACAGGGGGTCGCAGCAGCTCAGAGCGGTCTGGCATAAGGCGGAGACGCGGGCGTCATCGGCTTCGCGCACCCCACTCAGCTTGGGCGCCATGTCCGAGAGGACGACATCGGCCGGGCGACCCAGGGTGGCGAGGAGGGCTTGCTGCTGCTCCGGGTCGGTGGCATCGCCTTGCACCAGGGTGACGTTGGCAAGCGAGAGGGGCTCCAGCTTGACCAGATCGATACCCAGCACCTGCCCGGACGGCCCGACCGCCTTGGCCGCAACCTGGACCCAGCCGCCCGGCCATGCACCGAGATCAATGACCCCGTTCCCCACTCGCAAAAAGCGCCAGGCACGGTTGAGTTCCAGGAGTTTGTACGCCGCGCGGGAGCGATAGCCCTCCTGCTTGGCTTTTTTATAGAAGGCGTCCTTGCGTTTGTAAGTCACGGACACTGGAACGGCTATTTGGGCGCCATGCGAATGGCGCCGTCGAGCCGGATGGTTTCACCATTTAACATGGCGTTCTCTATGATCTGGCAGGCCAGGGCGGCATATTCCGCCGGACGGCCCAGGCGTTGCGGAAAGGGCACGCTGGCCCCGAGCGCCTGCCGGGCCGGCTCGGGCAGCCCCATCAGCATCGGCGTCTCAAAAATCCCTGGCGCGATGGTACAGCAGCGTATCCCGGTGTGGGACAGGTCGCGGGCAATCGGCAGCGTCATACCGACAACGCCGCCTTTTGAGGCCGAATAGGCCGCTTGACCGATCTGCCCGTCAAAGGCCGCGACCGAGGCCGTATTAATGATAACGCCGCGCTCACCGTCGTCATTCGGCGCGTTTTTCGCCATGTGCGAGGCAACGAAGCGAATCACGTTAAACGTGCCGATGAGGTTGACCTCAATGGTTTTGCGGAACGGCCCGAGGTTGAGCGGCTCGTTGCCTTTGCCCAGGGTCCGGCCCGCGGTGGCAATGCCGGCGCAGTTGACCGCAATATGGATAGCACCAAAGCGGTCGGCCGCCTGGGCGAGGGCAGCCGCCAATTGATCGTCATTCGTCACATCCGCTTCGAGAAACGCGGCATTTCCCCCGAGTTCTTCGGCAATGGCGGCACCGTTCGATTTGCTCAGGTCCAGCATCGCCACGCTGGCCCCTCGGGCCGCCAGCGTTCGTGCCGTTGCCTCGCCCAGGCCGGAACCGCCACCGGTGACGACCGCCACGCTCTTCTGAATATCCATATGTGTCCTCCGTGTAATCTCGGCTGGCTCAGGTCTTCCAGGGCCGGATGTAGCGTTGATATACTTTTGGCAGTTCCGTGGGAAGGGATGTCACGTCTTCGAGGACCATATAACGTGATGGCGCGCACATGTCTCGCAGATAATCATGCCCGGCCTTATCGATGGTCAGACAGAAGGTCAGCACGCCGGCCTGGTCGGCCTCGCGCAGCGCCATCATGGTGTCCTGAATGCCGTAGGTGGCTGAGCGCCGGTCAGTGCCATAGTCCATATCCTGGGGAAAGCCGTCGCTGAGCAGGACCAGGAGCTTGACCCGACAGGCGATATCTTTGAGCTTTTCCAGGGAGTGACGAATGGCCGGGCCCATCCGGGTCGAACGCTTGGGTTCAATCGCACCGATCCGGCCCTTAATGGTCGGAGAGAGAGATTCGGTGAAGGATTTGACGTGATAGAATTCGACATTGTCACGGCCCTGACCGGAAAAACCGTAGACCGCGTAGGCATCGCCGATCTCTTCCAACGCTTCCGCCATCAAAACCAGGGCTTCCTTCGTGACATCAATAATGCGACGTGGCTTGGGCTGCGACGCCGCGGGTTTTTTCTTCCACGCGGCCAGCCAATCGTCCGGGTCGTCCTGATTATACGTGGGTGAAAGAGTAAACGTGTCCAGCATCTCGTGGGTATTGGAGGACACGTTTCCTCTTTGCAGCGGCACCACGGGTTCGTCTGTTGAGGCACTCATATCCAGCAGAAACAGGGCCGCAACATCCCGCTCGGTCTGGCGTTTGGTGGTGTAGACCTTGGGCGAGGGCGCAAGCCGCGCCCGGCGGTCGCTGACTGCGGTCACCACCGCGTTCAGATCAAACTCCTCGCCGTCCTCAAGCCCGCGCACGAGTCGATACTGCTCGGGTCGGATGCGTTGAAACTCGGCCTTGATAGCCGGGGTAAGGGCGACATAGTCGCCCAACGTCTTGGCAAAAAACTCGCCCGCATCACCGCTGAGCATAATTTCGCGCAGCCGGCACCAGCGCGCGCGATAATCGGCAATATGATAATCCCACTCGTCATAGAAAAAGGTCAGGGCTTCCTGTCGCTCTCTCCGGCGCCGAGTACTCATTACTGTGCCATTCTCGGGCAGGGGAGTGTCCGGGTCGCCATGGGCCGGCAACTTGCCGTCCAGGTCCGTAATATATAAGCCCTGCGGGCTCAGGCTGTCCGGCTTGCCCTGGCGGATGTTGAGTTCTATTCC
>JAAXHF010000578.1 GCA_012271025.1 Deltaproteobacteria bacterium
GCCTGGGATCGATCACCCGGCTGACAATAATCGGAGCCGGGCAGGCGGCCAAATCGGCCAGGGCGCGCGCCGCCGGGGCCGGGTTCAACAGCAGGGCGTTGAACGGCCGCTGGCCGTCCCGTAACAGCCGCACGCTGAGCGCGGAGTCTTTACCGCCGCTGAGCAGCAGCAGATCCCGCTCGTCCTGCAGGGTCCGGGTATAGACCGGTCTGCGGGCGGGCGGGGCGGGGGTGCTGCTCAATCGCACAAAATCCGGCTGCTTGTAGTTGATGCGGTTGCGGTAAAAGAACTCCCGCATGCCGTGCAGCAGCAGATCTGTCCACCAGGCGATCTGCCGCGCGTCCAGATAACCGGCCTGGACAACAATGCGGGGAGAGCAGGTGGCCTTCCAATAGCTCAGCATCTCAATCAGGCCGAGGTGGAAGACCAGGTTGCTGAGGACGCACGGTTCAAGGCGGTCGAGCCGTGCGGGATCGACCGCTTCGAGGCTCAGCTGGGGCTCAAAGACAATATCCGGCTCGACAATAAAGCGGAAACCCAGCCTCAAGCGCCGCCCGCGGCGGGTGCAGGAGTAGCTTTCATACCTGAACTGCGGATAGCGGCTGCGCAGCCGCTCAAGTGTCAGGGCCATGGCTCAGACACAGTCCAGCGCCGCCCGGGCACTGCCCCACGACAGGGTCACCCCGGCCCCGCCGTGGCCGTAGTTGTGGACGATGCGCCGACTGTTTCGCTCTTCGGCCTCAAGCCGGATGCCGCCCTCCCGGTAGGGCCGCAGCCCGGCATACGTCCGTCGGACATCGCCCAGCTCCAGACCGGGCAGGATGCGCCTGTTGCCGTGAATCACCAGGTGCAGCGCCCCGTTGTCAACCGTTTCGGTGTCGATGTTTCGCTCGGTCGTGCCGCCCAGCAGGGTCTCGGTTTTGCGCGGATACACATAAAACCCGTCGGCGTTGATCGACCAGTCCATGTCCGGCCGGGGGCCGACGACCACCACCTGACCCTTGATCGGGATCAAGTTCTGGTCGTGACACAGCCGACGCGAGCCCAGGCCGGTACAGTTGAACACAATCTCGGCCGGCAGACCGGCCAACTGCTCCAGGTCGGTGAACGGCCGGTCAACGACCACGACGCGGCCCGTGTTCTGCTCAAACCGGGCCATCAACCACGCCAGGTACACGGGCATGTCAATAAAAAAGCTCACGTATCTCCAGCCAAAGGCGTATCCGCCGGGCACCTCGGGCCGCTCCAGGATGCGCACCTGCTGCATCACCGACAGATAGTCGGCCCTGGGCCGGGGCGCGCTGCTGGCCTCCCAGTGGACGTGTTTGCGCACGCCCGCAGCTGCGCCCGCCTCGGCCTGCACCCGCTCAAACGCGGTCCAGCTGTCTTCGAGGAGGCGCTGGGTGTGTGTGGTATACCCCACCGCGTGGGGCTTGAAGCTGGCGCCGGCCTTGACCGAGGTGGTGTGCAGCGGCAGGCGGTCGGTGTACAGGCTGACGGTCCAGCCGCGCTGTTGGGCCAGCAGAGCCGTACTCAGGCCAAGCACACCGGCGCCGAGGACCGCAACATGCATGGCGTCTCTCCGCTGGTCAGGACACCGTTCAGCCCGCCACCCGCCGGGAGACAGACACATGACGGGCTTGGGCTGCCATGGCTAGTGGCTATGCGCCGCCTTAGCCGCCGAGTGGCCTTTCCCTTTCGTGTGGCTGTGGCCGTGATCGTGCGAGTGGGCGTGGCGGCGGAAGTTCGTGCTGTCGGCGCTCTTCTTATGGCTGTGGCCGTGGTCGTGGCCGTGCGAGGGCGGCGCATAGCTGGGTTCGGGCAGGCCGCGCTGCTGGCGCACCTCGGCCGTCTTGGCCGTGGTATCGTCAAACTCGTTGCCCCGGCCGACGCTGTGGGCGGCAAAACGCTTCACCGAGTACTCATCCATGTGGCACGACAGGGGAACCTGCGGGTAGCGCATGCACAGGGGCCGCTGGTGCTGATTCTGAGGGCTGGGTCGGGGCTGTTGTCCGGCGTGGACATCGACCGCGCCAGAGCTGATGGCGAAGGCCGACACAATCCGGGGAGCGCGCTTGCCGCAGCTCGGACACGCCTTCTTTTTGTTGGACTCACGCATTGAGTTTAACTCCTCAAAGGTGAGCTGACAGGCGACGCAGTGGTATTCGTACAGCGGCATCGGTCTTCTCCCGGAGAGGTCTATTCAATCGACGTGGGCGCGTGCGGAAACTCGATCCAGTCTTCGGGGTCGTGCGAAATCCAGACGCTGGCCTCGTGCAGGTCGCGCAGGGCCTTGATGCGCTGAATCGACAGCGAGGACTGCGCCGGATCGGTGTCCAGCGGCATGCCGGCCAGGGTGTCGAACTGCATCCGCAGGTGGAGGGTATCGCCGACGAGCAGGATGGAGCGGTTGGGCAGGTGGACGTACAGCGAGCTTTCGCCCGGCGTATGGCCCGGGGTCTTGAGCAGGTGCAGGCTGCTGTCGCCAAACACGTCAAAATCGCCCTGCAACTCCAACCAGTCAAAATTGCGGGTCGGCACGATATCCTTGAACACGAACACGTCCCGCAGATGCGTATCCGGCCAGTAGGCGTAGCGCAGCTCGTTTTCCATGATCAGGAACTTGGCGTTCGGAAAAGCGTGCAAATAGCCGGTGTGGTCGAGGTGCAGGTGGGAGACGATCACGTATTTGATATCGTCCATCTTGTAGCCCAGAGCCTGGATCTGGCGGTCGAGCAACAGCTCTTTGGGATAGTTGATCTGCAGGGCTTCGGCGAACGGTCCCCAGTGACCGACCGGGTCATCGGCCGCAGCCGGATGGCAGCCGGTATCGAACAGGACGAGGCCCTTGGGGTGTTCGATCAGATAAGCCGGGCACGGAATCTCCACCAGATCGTTAGCCCCGCCGTGGGCCAGCAGGCTCTGCGGCACGGTCAGGGTTGCGTTGGGCAGGGCCCACATCTTGGTCGCTGTTCCATTCGGCATGGCGTCCTCCTTTGCCCTCAGCCGGGGGTGTTCGAGCCGGCTGAAATGCTAGTCCAAGCCGCTCCGCAGTGTCAAGCGTTTGCACCCTAGCGCGCCTTGGGCAGCCCCAGCACCCGCTCGCCAATCACCCCGCGCAGAATCTCGTTCGTCCCGGCAGCGATCGTGCCGCCCCGCGCGCTCAGCATCCGATACGACCAGCGGGCCTGATCGACCGCAAACGGCGAGCCCTTGGCCAGCACCGCATACGGCCCCAAGAGTTCCATAGCAAAGTCCACGACCCGCATATTCAGCTCGCTGGCCTGGATCTTGGAGAAGGAACCCTCGGGTCCCGGCGGCTGGCCGTGGAGCTGGCGGGTCAGGCGGCGCAGCTCGTTGTACTTGATCGCCTCGGCCTCGATCGAGAACTGGGCCAGCTGTTGACGCACAGCCTCGTCCTCAATCGCCGGACGCCCGTTCAACTCGATCCGGCGGGCGACCTCGTGCAGCTGGGGCAGGAGCTTCTCGAAGCGGTAAAAGCTGCTGCTCGACACCCGCTCGAACATCAGGGTCGTAATCGCCACCATCCAGCCTTGGTTGAGGTCGCCGACCAGGTTCTCCTTGGGCACCCGCACGTCCTCGAAAAAGACCTCGTTGAACTCCGCATCGCCGTTGATCTGGACCAGCGGGCGGACCGTCACGCCGGGGCTGTGCATATCGACCAGGATATAGCTGATGCCCTTGTGTTTGGGGGCGTCGGGGTCCGTTCGGACCAGCACAAAACACCAGTCCGAGTACTGCGCCCAACTCGTCCACACCTTCTGGCCGTTGACCACGAACTGGTCGCCGTCTTCAACCGCCCGGGTCTGGATGGAGGCCAGATCCGAGCCCGAACCCGGCTCGGAATAGCCCTGACACCAGATGTGTTCGGCCGGCAGAATCTTGGGCAGGAAGCGCTGCTTCTGGGCCTCCGTGCCCCAGTGCATCAGGGTCGGCCCGAGCAGCGAAATCCCGCTCAGGTTCACCCCTTGCGACACGCCCAGGCGACTCATCTCCTCGTTGAAGATGGCCTGTTCGAGCAGCGATGCTCCGCGCCCGCCATATTCCTCGGGCCACCACAGGCCGACCCAGCCGCCCTCGTGAAGCTTCTGATGCCAGTCCAGGCCGCGCTGCCAGCGTTCTGCGGGCTCCAGGTCTTCGTCCCTGCCGCCCCGCAGGTCGTCCGGCACATTGGCCTCCATCCAGACCCGCACTTCGTCACGAAACTGTTCTTCTGCCGGTGAATAGCTGAAATCCATGTCTGGCTCCTTGGCTCCTTCAGGCTGGGCCATACCGGGCGGGGCTTCCTCCCGGTGTGACGCATGTATTATCCGGCCTGATCGCCTGTCTTATAGCCCACTCCGGCCAAAAAAGCGAAGCGCGCCGTCGGCCCGCAGAGCGCTGCCCATATCTTGCGGCCCCTGCCCGTGGCCAGTACCATGCCCACACCCGTCCCGATGAGAGGAGAGCCATGGAATTCACCTTTAGTGAAGAGCAGCGCCTGCTCCAAGACAGCCTGCGCCAGTACGCCAAGGAAAAACTGCTGCCCAAATACGCCCACTGGGATGCGGGCCACACAATCAGCCGCGAGGAGCTGCGGGAGGCGGCCGAACTGGGCATCTTCGGGCTACGGGTACCGGAAAAGTTTGGCGGCCAAGAGGTCGACTATGTCACCTGCGGCCTGATGACCGAGGAACTGTCACGGGGCGACTTCAACTACAGCCTGTATATCCAGCTGGGCCTGATCGCCTCAGAACTGCTGGCCGACTACGCCCACCCCGAGGTCCAGGCCGAGTGGCTGACCCGACACGCCAGGGGCGACGCGGTCATCGCCTTTGGCCTGACCGAGCCGAGCGCCGGCTCAGACGCGGCCAACATCACCACCCGGGCCCAAAAGATGGGCGACGACTACGTCATCAGCGGCGAAAAAGCCTCCATCACCTTTGCCGGCTATGCCGACGCCTGCATTGTCTTTGCCCGGACCGGCGAGCAGGGCGCCCACGGCCTGTCGGCCTTTCTGGTCCCGCTCGACAGCCCGGGCGTCAGCCGCCAGGTCTACAAGAGTCCGGGCGAACGCCTGACCCAGCGCGGCTCGCTGTTTTTTGACGGGGTGCGGGTGCCGGCCCGCAACCGGGTCGGCGATGAGAGCCGGGGTTTTCAGCAGGCCATGGTCGCCTTTGATTTCAACCGGGCGATCATCGGGCTGGCCTGCGTCGGCGCCGCCCAGCAGTCGCTGGACGAGACCATCGCGTACACCAAGGGCCGGATTGTCTTTGGCAAGCCGCTGGCCACCTTTGAGGGTGTGGCGTTCCAGATTGCCGAGCATCTGAGCCTGCTCGAAGCGGCGCGGCTGGTGTCCTACAAGTGCCTGTGGCTCAAGGATCAGGGCCGCAAACATACTACAGAAGCAGCCATGGCCAAATGGATGGGACCCAAGTTTTCGGCCGAGGCGATTCACGCCTGCATCATTCTGCACGGGCATTACGGCTACAGCATGGACGCGCCGCTGGAGCAGCGCTGGCGGGATGTGCTGGGTCTGGAGATTGGCGACGGGACGCCGGAGATCATGAAGGGCATTGTTGCCCGCGAGGCGTTCGGACGGGAGTATACCGCCTATCGGTCCTAGGGGCTCCGACCGGGACGGACGAACCCGCCCCGGTCGGCCGTAACCGCAGGACTAGGCCAAAAAGCGCCGGACCCGCTCAACAAAGGCGTCGGTCTGTTCGATCTCGGGCCGGTGGCCACAGTTGTCGAACACGACCAGTTCGGAGCCGGGAATCGCCTTGTTATAGGCTTGGCCCGCGCTCAGCGGGACAACGTCGTCGTTTCTGCCCCAGATAATAAGGGTCGGCAGGTCTTTTGCGCCGGCCAGCAGGGGTCCCAGGCTGGGGTAGAACATGTACGGCTCCCAGGCGATACGGGCGGTCTCGGCTCGCGCGTCTTCCCAGGCTTCGTACTGTTCGGGGGTTTGCTCGCCGCCGTACAGTTTGGCGAACTCCGGGGTGTTTTCCATGTCGGCAACGCTGGCATCGAGATAGGCCCGAGCGGTGACGATAAACATATCCTTGATATCGCCCTCGGGCGGTCGAATGCCGGTTGCGCCGACCAGCACCAGACGCCGGAACTGGGCGGCGTTGGCGGCCGCCATTTCCGCCGCAACCCAGCC
The DNA here is from genome assembly GCA_012271025.1 of Deltaproteobacteria bacterium. Next base: position 6,167 of record JAAXHF010000578.1, read on the forward strand.
GCCCAGCGAAAACCCGATGACGTTGGCCGGAGCCAGACTCCTGTCCTGGATTACCTGGGCGTAGAAACCGGCCAGATCGCGCACATTGTTGACCCACTCGACCCGGGGCGATTTGCCAAAGCCCGGGTGGTGGGGGACCATGACCGTATGCGTCCGGGCCAGCTCTTCATGCCAACTGGTAATGCCCGGATGTCCCAGTTCCTCGTGCAACACGAGCAGTGCGGGGCCGGAGCCCCCGCTCGTCACTACCAACTCGGTACCAGCTACCTGGACCGTTTCGTCTTGCCATCCTTGTGTTTCTGCCAATGGATGTCCTCCTTTCCAGTCTGTTTAATGGGCTGGGGGTGATGCAGGGTGAGACTCGCGCCGGCAGGCTTCGATCTCCGTGCGGGTAAAGACAGTCAGGACGGGCAATGCCTCGCCGAGCGCCGCCCGGATGTTGTTCAGCCCGTCGTTCTCTTCACGGTCAACCAGGACCAGGGCGCCCCGGACATCCAAATCTCCCTCCCGACAAGCCTCAATTGCCCTGATGGTCGAGCCGCCGGTCGTCACCACGTCGTCAAGCACAAAGACCCGGTCGCCGGGCTGGGCGCAGCCCTCGATCCAGCGCCGCGCCCCGTGGGCTTTGGGTTCTTTGCGGACGCTGAAGGCCTGGATCGGATCGGCCTGCCCGGCGCTGTAGTAGGCCAGGGCCAGGGCCAGGGGATCGGCGCCCTGGGTCAGCCCGCCACAGGCCACCGCGCGGCCCTTGAGCCTGTCGTACAGCAGCTGGCCGACGAGCGGCAGGCTGTGAGCCTGAAAGGTCGTCAGCTTGCACTCCAGGTAGTAGTCGCTCAGCCGGCCCGAGGCCAGCCGAAACTTCTTGACCGGGTCCCAGCGGTAGGACTGCTCGACCAGGGCGGCCAATAACTGCTGTCGTGCGTCTGGCATGGATGCCGTGCTCCTCACGAGCAAGATCCATTGCCACAAACCTTGCCCCTAGGCTGCTGTAGCGTAAACCGCGCTTCCCATCAATAGGGCGACGGATTTTCCGGCCCGACTCGACACGGCAATCGGTCGGCGGATAGGATACCTGTCAGTCGGCTGAAATCGGCAGGGCCGGACACCGCGGTCCCTTTCCCCAGGAGTTTGGATTTTTCACCCCGAGACGCTGCCGAGCAGTCCCCCATGCGAGCCTCCCCGCCGCCCCTGAGCGTTCCGAGCCCCCAGCGCATCCTGATCGTCCTGCTCGGGGCAATCGGCGATGTCACCAGAGCCCTGCCGCTGCTGATGCGGGTGCGGCGTGCCTATCCCGACAGCCATATTGCCTGGGCGGTCGAGCCGGCCGCAGCCCCGTTGCTGGACTATCATCCGGCCCTGAACGATGTCCTGATCTACCACCGGGCGCGCGGCCTGCGGGCTTTTGTCCCCTTTCTGCGCGCGGTTCGAGGCCAGGGTTTCGATCTGGTGCTCGACCTGCAACGCCACGCCAAGAGCGGTCTGGTCAGCTGGTGGTCGGCCGCACCGCTGCGGCTGGGTTTCCACCCCACGAATACCAAGGAGGGCAACTGGCTGTTCAATACCCACACCATCGAACCGGTGGCCGATTTTTCGCTCAAGCTGGGCCAGTATCTCAAGTTTGCCGAGCGCCTGGGACTGGAGGAACCTCCGGCGATAGAGTTCGGGCTCCGCCTGCGTCCCGAGGAGGAGCGACGGGTCGAGCGGCTGCTGGGCGATACGCCGCAGCCGTTTGCCGCATTTTTCCTGGGTTCGCGCTGGCCGAGCCGCTTCTGGTTCCCCGAATCGACCGCCCAGGTGGCACGGGCGCTGCGAGCCAGGCACGGCCTGGGGGTGGTTCTGCTCGGAGGCCCGGACGAGATGGCGTTTGCCCGGACGGTCAGGCAGGCGGGTGGCCCGGGGGTGACAGACCTGAGCGGCCAGACCAGCCTGCGCGACCTGATCGGCATCTTCACGCGCTGTCGCCTCGCCTTCGGACCCGACTCGGGACCGATGCATATTGCGGCCGCCAGCGGCGCGCCGGTGGTCTCGCTGTGGGGAGCGACCAGCCCGGTCCGCTCGGCGCCCTGGGGTTCGCAGCAGTGGGTCATCGCCGGGCCGGCGGCGTGCAGCCCGTGTTATGCGCGGCAGTGCCGCATCGGTCGCCGCTGCATGCAGCGCATCCGGCCGGCCCAGGTCCTTGAGGTTATTGAGCGGGTTCTCGGCAGCTGATAGCTGATAGCGGTACATGACGCCACCGCCGAATATTCTCGTCCTGCTGATCGACTGCCTGCGGGCCGATGCCCTCTTCGGCCAGAGACGCGGCTGCCACACTCCCACTCTGGATCGGCTGGTCCGCTCGGGAGTCAGCTGTACCCAGGCCGTCGCCTCGGCCTCTTCGACCACACCGTGTGTGGCCAGTCTGCTGACCGGCACGTATTCCTTTGTCCACGGCATACGCTCCATCTTCGGGCTCAAGCTGAGCCCCCAGGTGTCGTCCCTGGTCGAGGTCTTCAGGGCTCACGGCTACCATACCTATGCCGAGGTCAGCGGGCCGCTGTTTCCCGAAACCCGGCTTGACCGGGGGTTTGACACCTATCACTTCCGCGACGGCCCGGCCTATCTGTCGACCGACTGGGGAACGGAATTTCGCCACCGTTTGCAAACCGCCTACCACCAGCCGTGGTTCGGGTTTCTGCACCTGTGGGAACTCCACCACCACCGGCATATTCTGCCCCGGTTCCGCAGCCGAACCTACGGTCGCAACCGCTATGAGCGAGCGCTGTCGTGTCTGGATGACCAGTTGGCTTCAGTGATCGATCTCCTGCCGCCCAATACGCTTGTCGTCGTCCACGGCGACCACGGCGAGAAGCTGGTCAAGACCGATCTCGGCTACCGGACCTACCGCCTGCTGCGCGACGTCTTCGGCGCGTCCATCGCCAAGCGCGAGGGACACGAGATGGACGTGTATGAAGACCTGATTCGTGTGCCGCTGGTGTTCTCGTTCATCGGTTCCACCCCTCACCCCCAGCTCCCGGCGGGACGAACCGTGGCTCAGCCAGTGCGCCAGATTGATGTGCTGCCGACCCTGCTTGAGCTGGCCGGGCTGGCGCCGCCGGACGCTATCCACGGCCGCAGCCTGGTTCCGGCCCTGGCCACAGACACACCGCTCGGGCTCGAAGCCTATCTCGAAGCCTTCCTGCGCATCCACTCCGACCCGCGCGACCGCCGGGTCGGCTGGCGGACGGCGGAGTGGAAATATATCTATGCGCCGGAAAATCCCGAGCTGCCCGAAGAACTCTATCAGCTGACGGCCGATCCGGGTGAACGACACAACCTGATCGAGACCCAGCCCGAGGTCGGACTCAGACTCCGCCAACAGATCGAACGCCTGCAAAACGGCCCGCTGGCCGCCAACCCGGGCCAGCAAATGAGCGCCGACGAACGGCGTGCCCTGGAGAAGCGCATGGCGGATCTGGGCTATCTGTCATAGGATCGGCGTGTGTCGCCCGGAGTAGCCTAGCGTGGCAGCCCCTCCCCTCTCCCCCATCTTTTGTGTTGCCGACAGGCCGGACCTGAGCCAGCGCCTGCCAATCGCCCCGCAGGACTGGGGCTCGGGTCATCTCCTGAAACAGGACAAAGACACGACCGTCAGCCTGGTGTCCCTGCCGCTTGGCGCGGTGGTAACCAAGCGTCACCGCTTACAGCGCTGGGGCCGGATCGGCGAGGCGCTCCTGCACGGCTCGCCGGCCCGACGGTCCTGGCGGGGCGCGAAGCTGCTCCAGGAGCACGGATTCTGTGTGCCACGCCCCCTGGCCGTGCTGGAGCGACGCCAGGCCGGGCTCGTCCGGGAGAGCGTGTATGTCAGCCAGGGCTTGGTCAGCCAAGTCGGCTTGGACCGCTACTGGCGGGAACACCACGCCGGCTGGTCGGTCGCCCACCAACGGCGCTTCCTGGCCGCCCTGGCCGATTTCCTGCGCCGCTTCCACGCCGCCGGCCTGTACGCCGGGGACATGAAAGACGCCAACCTGTTTGTCGAGACGCTCGCCGACGGAGACTGGCGTTTTTATCTGGTCGATCTCGACCGGGTGCGCCACTTTCCGCGCCTCAGCCTCCGGCGTCGGCTCAAGAATCTGGTCCAGCTGGAGCGGACGCTCGGTCGTCGGCTTCGCCTGAGCCAGCGCGTCTCCTTCTTCTACTGCTACCTGGGCACCCCCCTGCCCTCCTCTCAGGCTCGCCGAGCGCTGTTGCGCCGACTCGTCAGGCTGCGGGACAAAAAAGACAGAGAATACACCCGCCGGCGGGCGCGCCGGCGCCGGCGCTTGGACGCGGACCGGCCGTCCGGCGCGGCGCTGGAGGCCGACCTCCAGCGGGCACCGATCTCGTGCTGTATTGTGTGTTTTAATGAAGCCGCCCACATCCGTCGCTGTCTGGAAAGCGTCAAGTGGTGCGATGAGATTGTTGTTGTCGATTCCTTCTCCACCGACCAGACCGTACAGATCTGCCGGGAGTACACGCCCCACGTCATCCAGCGCGCGTGGCCCGGCTTTGTCGAGCAGAAGCGCTTTGTGCTGAGCCAGACCAGCCACGAGTGGGTGTTGAATATCGACGCCGACGAAGAGGTCTCGCCGGCCCTGCAACACGAGATGGTGACGATCCTGGAGCGCGACGATCCTGCGGTTGACGGCTTTTACATCCCCCGGCTGGTGTATTACCTGGGCCGCTGGTGGTGGCACGGCTGGTATCCCAGCTATCGGCTGCGCCTGTTCCGCAAGACCAAGGTCAGCTGGGGGGGGGTGAACCCGCACGAAAAAGTCCTGCTGCGCGGTCAGGCCGACCGGGTAGCGGGCAATATCTACCACTACACCTACGACGATATTACCGATCACCTGCGGACGGTGAACGACCTGACCGACATCGCCGCTCAGGAGTTGGCCCAGCGCGGCGTCCGGGTCCACGTGTGGGATATCCTGTTCCGTCCGCTGTGGCGCTTCGTGCGTTTTTATGTGCTGAGCGGCTGTATGCGGGACGGCCGGGCGGGATTTTTTGTGTCGGTCACCGCCGCTTTGTACACCTTTCTCAAATACGCCAAGCTGTGGGAACACACGCCGGGCAAGCCACCCCATGAACAGCGACCGGCGGGCCGTGCTGCACGTTGACCCGGAACGGGACTGGGGCGGCGGGGAAACCCAGGTCCTGGGCCTGACCCGCTACCTGCACCAGGCCGGCCATCGGTCGGTTGTCGCGGCTGCGCCGCATGGCGCGCTGGGCCGCCGCCTCAGCCAGGCCGCGCTGCCCCAGTGTGGGCTGCGGGTGCGCAACGATTTCGACATGCTGGCCGGTCTGCGCCTGCGCCGCCTGGTGCGGACCGGAGGCTATGAGCTGGTCCATTTCCACACCGCCCGGGCTCACGCCTTGAGCCCCTGGCTGCACGGCCTGGGGCTCAAGCGGGTCGTCACCCGCCGCATGGACTATCCGCTCAAGCGGGGCGGCTGGCAGCGCTTTCTGTACCGCACCAGCGTTGATGCGGTGGTGGCGATTTCTCGCCGGGTGGAGTCGGCCCTGATTGCCGGGGGCGTCCCGCCGGCCCGCATCCGTCGTATTCCGAGCGGAATCGATACCACCCGTTTTACGCCCGACCCACAGGCCCGGCAGCGCATCCGTCGCCGCTACGGCCTGGGCGACGCGGAGGTCCTCGTCGTATCGGTCGGGGCGCTGGTCGAACGCAAGGCCCAGACTGTGCTGATCGAGGCCGCAGCTCAGCTCCACCGCCAGGGGCTGCGACTGTCCTACGTGCTGTGCGGCGACGGCCCCCAACGCCAGCCGCTGGAGGCCCGAGCGCGGGCCGCAGGTTTGGGCGGGCAGGTCTGCTTCCCGGGCTTTTGCAGCGAAGTCCCGGCCTATCTGGCGGCCGCTGACGTGGTTGTCCACGTTCCGCACTGGGAAGGCCTGGGGGTGGCCGTTATGGAGGCCCTGGCGGCCGGCCGGCCGGTTATCGCCAGCCGGGTCGGGGGGATTCCTGAGCTGGTCGAGGACGGCCACACCGGCCTGCTCGTTCCGCCTCGGGCGCCGGGCGCGCTGGCTGCGGCGCTGGCCGAACTGGCCCACAAGCCGGCCCTGGCCGAGCGCCTGGGGCGGGCCGGCCGGCAGCGGGCGCTGGCCCATTTTGATATCCGGGCTATGGCACGCGCCAACGCGCTGCTGTATGACGAGTTGCTCACACGGTGAAACCATGGCCCAACACCCGTCCACATGCCCTGACGCCCCGTCCGTCCCGAATATCCGCGCCGTGCTGGAGCGCTTTTCCCAGGTGCGTGTGCTGGTGGTCGGTGACGTGATGCTGGATCGCTACATCTGGGGGCAGGTCGAGCGGATTTCTCCCGAGGCCCCAGTGCCGATCGTGCGGGTCACCGACGAGAGCCGACGGGCCGGCGGAGCCGGCAACGTCATCACCAACATTCGCGCCCTGGGCGGCCACGTCATTGCCTGCGGCCTGGTTGGCCGGGATCGGCCCGGGCGCCGCCTGGTGCACGAGCTGGCCGCCAGCGGGGCCGAGGTCAGCGGCGTCCTGACCAGCCGCAGCATGACCACCATCACCAAGACGCGGATTATCGCCCATAACCAACAGATTGTTCGGCTGGACCGCGAGCCGCGCCGGACGGTCGAAAGCCGGCTCCGGGCTCGGCTGCGCGCCTGTGTCCGCGACCACATCGGGGCCTGCGACGTGGTCGTGGTGTCCGACTACGGCAAGGGGGCGATTGACGCTGAGCTGCTCGACCTGTTGGCCACCTCACACCGTCAACACGGATTCGTGTATGTGATTGACCCCAAACCGCCCAATTTCGCCGCCTACCGGGGGGCGAGTCTGGTCAAACCCAACCTGGCCGAAGCCAGCCAGGCCGCCGGCCTGACTATTCATGACGAGGCCAGTCTGGCCGAGGCGGGCGCGCGACTGCTCGACCGATGGGATACCCCGGCGGTCCTGATCTCGCGCGGCGAGGACGGCCTGAGCCTGTTTCAAACGGGCAAAACGGTCCGCCATTTTCCGACCATGGCGCGCGAGGTGTTTGACGTCACCGGCGCCGGGGACACCGTCCACGCCACCTGTGCGCTGGCCCTCGGGGCCGGCACCTCTCTGGAGGCGGCGACCATCTTCGCCAACCATGCGGCCGGTGTCGTGGTTGGCAAAGTCGGCACCGCCACGGTCAGCCCGGCAGAGCTGCGGGCGGTCCTGAGCGAGACATACCCATGCGCAGTATGACAGGCTATGGAAGCGGCAGCGCCGCCTTTCCGGGTGGACGGGTCAGCGCTGAAATACGGACGGTCAACCACCGTTTTTTGGAAATGAAGATGTCGCTGCCGCGCCTCTTTCTGCCCTGGGAAGATGAGTTCCGGCGACAGCTGAGCGCGCAGGTCGGTCGCGGTCGCCTGGAGCTGTCGCTCAATCTGAGCGGACGCACGCCGCACACCTCCACAGTCTCCCTCAACCGCAACCTGGCTCGGGCCTACCGCCGGGCGTTCAGCGAGCTGCAAAAAGAACTCGGCATTGACACCCCGCTCGACCTGCGGCTGCTGGCCTCGCGGCCGGAGTTGTTCCAGGTCAGCGTCCAGCCCCAACTCAGCCAGACCGAGCGCGAAGCGGCCAAAAAAGCGGTTGACAGAGCCCTGCGTAGCCTGGAGCGCCAGCGCAGCCGGGAGGGCAGATTTCTGCGCCGCGAGCTGCGCGGCCGGCTCCAGACCTTGAGCCGGTTTGGACGGGCGGCCGCCCGCCGCAGCGGCCGGGTCCAGACGGCCGCCCGCCGGCGGCTGGCCGAGCGGGTCCAAACCTTTCTGGCCGGCACCCAGCTCGACCAGTCGCACCTGCTCCAGGAGGTGGTGGCGGCCACCCAGAAGAGCGATATCACCGAAGAGCTGGTCCGCCTGCAGAGCCATGTGGAGACCATGACGGCTCTTATCGCCAGCCATGAACCGGTCGGCAAGCGCCTGGACTTTCTGTTGCAAGAGATCAACCGCGAGGTCAACACGGTCGGCGCCAAGGCCGATGACGCCCCGCTCCGCCATTTGGTCGTCGACGCCAAGGAGGAGGTAGAAAAATTGCGCGAACAAGTGCAGAATGTAGAGTAGCTGTATGTCGCGTCAGGCTCACCGTTTCTGCTTCCCCCGACAGGGGGTGCTTTTTCTGCTCTCGGCTCCTTCCGGAACGGGCAAGACCACGCTGGCCCAGCGGCTGCTGGAGCGGGTCAGCGGGCTGTCGGTCTCGGTCTCGTATACCACCCGCCCGCCCCGACCCGGCGAGGTCGACGGACGGGCGTATCACTTTGTGAGCGAAGCCGAGTTTGCGCGTTTGCGCCGAGCCGACGCCTTTGTCGAATGGGCCGAGGTCCACGGCGCGCTGTACGGCACCGCCCACGCCGTCCTCGACGCCGCGGTGTCGCGTGGCCGCGACCTGCTGCTCGAAATCGATGTCCAGGGGGCGCGCCACATCAAAAACCGCTATCCGCAGGCAGTGGCGATTTTTCTTCTGCCGCCGTCGTGGCAGGAGCTTGAGCGGCGGCTGCGCAGCCGCGCCACCGACTCGGCCCAGACCATTGCCCGACGCCTGACCCGTGGACGCCAGGAGGCTCGCCAGCTGGCCTGGTATGACTACTGCGTGGTGAACGAACGGCTCGACGAGGCCGAGGCCGACCTGGTGGCTATTATCCGAACCGAGCGAGCCCGCGTTGCCCGCTTTACCCAGTCGGCAACGTTGCAAAGTCTGCTCAGCCCGCAGCCGGACCGCTCTTCAACCGTCCCGCCCCTGGTCTCGCCCGACGGACACGAACAGCCATGACCCATCAACAGCTGATCGACACCATTCAGACCTATCATCCGGACGCCAACACCGACCTGCTGGCCCGAGCCTACACGTTCTCGGAACGCATGCATCAGGGCCAGAAGCGCCGCTCCGGGGAGCCCTACTTCGTCCACCCGGTCGAGGTCGCCAAGCTCCTGACCACGATGAAGCTGGACGTGCCGACGGTCATCACCGGCCTGCTGCACGACACGGTCGAGGATACCCTGACCACCCTGGAAGAGGTCGAGCAGCAGTTTGGCACCGAAGTGGCCGGTCTGGTCGATGGGGTGACCAAGATCAGCCAGATCCATTTCACCACCCGCGAAGAACGCCAGGCCGAAAATTTTCGTAAAATGATCCTGGCCATGGGTCGTGATATCCGGGTGGTGCTGGTCAAGCTCGCCGACCGGACCCACAACATGCGCACCCTGTCCTACCTGTCGCCGAACAAACGGCGCGAGATTGCCGCAGAAACCCTGGATATTTACGCCCCCTTAGCCCACCGGCTGGGCATCTACTGGCTCAAAAGCGAACTCGAAGACAACGCCCTGCGCTACCTCCATCCCGAGGTCTACCGGCAGCTCAAACGCGATATCGCCAAGAAAAAAACCGAGCGGGCGGCCTATATCGACGAAGTCATCAGCATTCTGCAAGCCAAGCTCGACCACGCCCGGATTGCGGCCGATGTCCACGGCCGGCCCAAGCACTTCTACTCCATCTACCAGAAGATGGAGTCCCAGAACCTGCTGTTTGACCAGATTTATGACCTGGTGGCGTTTCGGATTATCGTCAATTCGGTCAGCGAGTGTTACGGCGCCCTGGGGATTGTCCACAGCCACTGGCGACCGGTTCCCGGCCGCTTCAAAGACTACATCGCCCTGCCCAAGGCGAACCGGTATCAGTCCCTGCACACCACCGTGATCGGTCCCTACGGCGAACGCATCGAGGTGCAGATTCGGACCCAGGATATGCACCGGATCGCCGAGGAGGGCATTGCCGCCCACTGGACGTATAAAGAGGGCCGTCGGGTGGTGGAGGAAGACCAACGCTTCTCCTGGCTGCGCCAGCTCCTGGAGTGGCA
>JAAXHF010000358.1 GCA_012271025.1 Deltaproteobacteria bacterium
GTCGTTCAGATCGTTGTGGACGATGTTGGCGTAGAAGGTGTTGACCCCCGGGTCCTTGTTGTCCTGGTCTTCCTTGACCGGACCCGTGTACTCCTTGTTAAACACGTCGTGGTTGTACACCAGCGCATCGGTCGCACCGGGGAAAAAGTCGAGCAGGAGTTGCTCAATCTCCGGGTAGAACACGCGTTCGACCTCGGCGGCATCGTAGAAATTCTGGCACTTGGACTCGCAGTGGGCGAGCGAGACGCCGAGCTTGTCCATGCACGCCGCGCTGGTGGGCGACAGCCCGGGGTAGTACTCCGCCATCCGGCGCGCGTCGCGCAGAATTTGCGGGAAATAGAGGCCTCGCTGCCCGATGCTCTGCTCTTCCTCGCGCAGCACTTTTGCCACGGCCGCCTGCGCCGGATCCCGCCACAGCGCGTTGGACGAGACGACCGAGTAGGACGGCTGCTCATAGACGGTGTAGCGCAGCGGCAGGGCGACGCCGCCTTCCGGGGCGGTGATGTTGTTGGCCCGGATATAGTCCAGGCACTCGTCGTAGGTGCGAAAGCCGACGCCCCATCTGGTCTCAACCGGGCCGGGAGGCGCCTTGTCGATCATGTCGATGACCGCCTGTCCTTCCCCCTCGGCAATCTGGCGCAGCGCCGCCTCCATTGCCGCTGCGGTTCCCGCATCCCCGTCCTGATCAAACGACATGTAGGAGAGACCGCCGTTTGCCGCGATAGGGGCTGGCTGTCCTACTGTGAGTTGGAAGGGAGGCACATAGGTCGATGAAACTGTCTGCATAGCATACCTCTCAGTTGAAGATGTAAAGATGGCCGATCATGGCACGCAGGGCTTGTTGTTGCAAGGGCGTGTCGGGCCTGGTCACATGCGCCTGGCGGGCGATCAAGTGCCGCCCGGAGCGTGCCGAATTTTCCCACCCACGACCTGCCGCCGGATATCCGGCGCTGGGAGTGGAAACGACGCCAGCCGGTCAGTCGCTATCGGCAAACGGCAGCGCAAGCGTATGGCCTGCTCCGTCGCTGATCACCCGCACCGTCCCGTCCCGGTCCGTCCGCAACAGTTCGACCTCATGCCCGAGGTAGCGCTGCACGACCTCGGGGGACGGGAAATCAAAGCGGTTGAAGGAGCCGAGCGAAGCAATGGCCAGCTGCGGCGAGACTGCCCGAACAAACGCGGCGGAGCTTGAACTGCGGCTGCCGTGGTGGGGGACTTTCAGAATCTCGCTCTGGAGCGCCTGGCCCGATGCGAGCAAGCTCCTCTCGCCAGCCGTCTCGATATCGCCCGGCAGCAAGAAATCGACACTGCCGTGGCTGAGTCGCAGGACGAGCGAGGCGTTATTGGTATCCAGACCACGCGTCCCGCATGGCGGGTGGAGAATCTCAATCCGCACCTCGGATACCGACTCCACCACACTGCCCCGACACATCTCTCGACTGACAAGCCCGGCCTGCCCAAGCGCGTGCTGCAAGCGCCCAAACCGCTTGCTGTCCGCCTCCTCGCCGCTGGACCAGAACTCGCTCGGTCCGAAGTGGGTGACCATGTAGGCCAGCCCGCCATAATGGTCGAGCTGGGGATGGCTCATCACCACGGTATCAACCCGCCCGATCTTTCGGCCCCATAGGAAGGGTGCGATAATCGCCTCGCCCGAGTCAAATGTCGGGCTGGCAAAGCCGCCGCCATCAACGACCATGACCTGCGAGCCCGGAAACTCGATGACCGCAGCGTCCCCTTGCCCCACGTCCAGAAAGGTGACCCGCATATCCTGGCGAAAGAAGCGCTGCCAGGTCCAGTAGGCGCAGTCGGCCAGCAGCACGGCGCATAAAACGAGCAGCGTATATCGAACTGGCTGCGAGGACCGAAAGCCGAGGAACAGACACGCTCCCATGCCATACATCACGGCCAACTCGAACAGGTTCGGGGTGACGACATCAAAGGCAGCGTACGGCCAGGTGCCGATCACCTCCACGATCCAGGCGGAGACCTCGACGACACCGCCCGCTGCCAGCGCGAGCAGGTGGGCCAACCCCTCGTGGACAAAAAGCAGCCCTGCGGCGGCCAAACCAGCAATCACCGCCACACTGCCCAGCAGGGGGATGATGACAAGATTGGTCACAAATCCCGCAACCGCAACTTGATTGAAGTGAGCGGCGGTAATCGGGGCGGTGCCAAGGATCGCACAGCCGGACACCGCACCGGACACGAGCCCCCACCGCCACACCCGGCCCGGCCACGGCTGAAGCTGAAACAGTCTGTCGGCGCTGAATTTTTCCCACCACCCAGACAAGCGACTCAGGCCGGCAAAAATGGCCAGCACGGCCACGAACGAGAGCTGAAACGACACCTCAAACATCGCCCCCGGCCAGATCACCGAGATCAGCAGGGCGGCCAGGGCCAGGCTGCGATAGACTTCGTGCTGACGCCCGATCAGAATCGAGCCCAGATAGACCAGGACCATGACAACCGCCCGCCAGGTTGCCACCCGCCCTCCGGCCAGACCGGCGTACAACAGCACCGACGGGATAGCGAGCAGGGCCGCCAGCCTGGGCATGGTCCAGCTCAGCAAGAGACGCCGGCTGCGACCCAGCAGCCACCACCACGCGCTGTAGGCTGCCGCCGCGACGATCCCGATATGCAGACCGGAAATCGCCAACACATGGGCTACACCGGCTCGGGCAAAGGCGTCTTGGAGACTGCGGTCTATGCCGCTCCTGTCGCCGATGATGAGGGCGCGCAGGATGGCTGCGTTGTGGCGGTCCAGATGGGTATCAAAGAAGGCCCCGATCCTGCGTCGGATCTGCTCAAGCCAGTGCCGGATCGAACTCCCGCGCGTACCGATTTTCTCAATCTCGTCGTCATTCCAGACGAAAGCGGTGACATAGATGCTGCGGCGGGCCAGATAGCCCTCATGGTCAAAGCTGCCCGGGGTGCGGAAGTTGCGTGGCGTACGCAGCCGCACCGGCAGGCGGACGACATCTCCATACTGCCAGGTGCCGGACGAGAACCGGACGCTTACCAGCACACGCCCAATGGCTGGCCGAGCCTCACCCTGAACGTCGCGTTGCATCACGGCGAGATAGAGGCGGGTCCGATGGGGCAGGCGCTCCGGCTCCCGGTACAGCCAACCCTCAAGCACGGTTTTTTGTGGCAGGCTGAGACGACCCACATGCTCAGCCGGCAGAGACGGCTCAAGAACGCGCAGCAGGGAAAGATGACCGGCGGCAAGGCTCAGCACGAGACACCCGACCAGCCCAGCCGACCGGGGTCCGGCCCAGACCCACGCCGCACCCACCAGACAGGTCGCCAGTCCGACCAGCCACCAGCCCGACCAGCCCCAGCCGACCCAGGCCTGACCCAGCAGACAGGCCAGACTCAGTCCGATGAGCAGACGGCGGGACAGGGCTTGCGCGGCATGCCTGAGCGTCACCCGTCCGCCCGGCTCGCGTCCGTGTCCGTCGCCGGCGAGGAATCCACATGACGCACGATGGTGTCGGCCAGCGTGGGAGTGATGCCCGGCACCTGGGCGAGTTCCTCACGGCTGGCTGCGCGGACCCGTTTCACACTGCCAAAATGGCGCAGCAGGGCTTTGCGCCGGCTGGGACCAATGCCCGGGATGGCGTCGAGCGACGAACTCAGCCGCTCCTTGGCCCGCAGTTGACGGTGATAGCTGATCGCAAACCGGTGAGCCTCGTCCCGGACGCGCTGGAGCAGGAACAGCGCACTGGAGTTTTGCTTGAGCACAATCGGGTTTTTGCGGCCCGGCACGAACACGCGCTCGGCCGACCGGTCCACTTCTTCGCTGAACGGGTCGCGCTTGGTCCGCATCTTGGCCAGACCGATTAGATCGACCTGATCGATGGCCAGTTCCTTGAACACCGTGACGGCGACGCCGAGTTGGCCTTTGCCACCGTCGACCATCAGCAGGTCGGGCAGGTCATTGTCGGCCACGGCGCGCGTGTAACGGCGGGTCAGGACCTCGTACATCATGGCGAAATCGTCCGCCCCGTCCACGGTCTTAATCCGAAAACGGCGGTAGCGGCTCTTGTCCGGCTCGCCCTCGTCAAACACGACCAGGGAGCCAACGGCCAGATTGCCCTGAATGTTGGAGATATCGAAACACTCGATGCGCTTGGGAGCGGTCCGCAGCCGCAAGCCGGCCCGCAGGCCCTCGAGCGCCTTTTCGCGTTGGTCACTGCCCCGGCGTTTTTCCACAAAGCTGTGCCGGGCGTTCTCGACGGCCATCTTGACCAGGCGCAGCTTTGCCCCCCGCTGGGGACACACCAGCTCGACCTTCTTGCCCTTGCGCTCGGCCAGCAGCTCGGACCGCACCGCGGCGTCTTCGAGCCGTAGCGGCAGCACGATCTCATCCGGCACAAACCGCCCGCCCTGATAAAACTGGGTCAGCAGTTCGGACACGACTTGTGCGTCCGGAAACTCGTTGTCGGCAAAGCTGTAGCCGAGGTTGCCGACCAGCTTGCCGGCCCGCACAAACAGCACCTGGCCCTCGATCAGGCCGCCCTCGCGGTACAGGCCGAACACGTCCTGGTCGTTACCCAGGGGGGCGGCGACCTGCTGTTTTTCGGTGGTCCGGGTAATGGCCTGAATCTGATCCCGCAGGCGGGCGGCCGCCTCGTAGCGCAGGTCTGCGGCCGCCTCGTTCATGCGGACGGTCAGCTGCTGGACCAGCTGGGTATTCTTGCCTTCGAGGAGCATTTGCGCGCCCCTGAGCTGGCGTTGGTATTCGTCCGGCTCAACCGGCAGCGCGCACGGCCCCAGGCAGCGCTTGATCTGGTATTCGAGGCACGGGCGGGTCCGGTTGCGGAAGACCGTGTCGGAACAGGTCCGCAGGGGGAACACCTTGCGAATGATCTCCAGGGTGTCCTGTACCGCGCTGCTGGAATGAAAAGGCCCCAGATATTTGCTGCCGTCCTTGACCACCTGACGTGTCAGGAGCACGCGCGGCCAGGCGTCGCGGCCGGTAATTTTGACGTGCCAGTAGCCGGTATTGTTTTTGAGCTGGATATTGTAGCGGGGTTTATACTGTTTGATCAGCGTGTCTTCGAGCAGCAGGGCTTCTTTTTCGCTGTGGGTCACCACAACTTCCATATCGACCAGCTGGGCCAGCAAAAAACGGATCTGGGGCCGCCCGTCCCCGCCCCGGGCGTACTGCCGGACGCGGGCGCGGAGATTTTTGGCCTTGCCGACATAGATGACCTGAGCGTGCGCATCCTTGAACAGGTACACCCCGGGCTGCGTCGGCAGGGTGGCCAGCTTGGCGGCAAAGTCGCCCGCCTGCCCGGACGCGGACGGCGCCTGTTTGTCCTCGGTATCCATGGTGTATTCTGGCCGTGTATCCCGCTGCGTCTGGGTCGTCGGCGACTGGCAAGCCGGCCGATTCCTCCCCTTTTCGTGCCGCAACGTCAATGGTATGAGAGCACGGAACGCGCATCAAGGGAAACGCTGAGTTTTTCCTGATGAAGATGCCGGCGGTGTATTGATGGAGGACATAGGATGAATCACTGGAAACCAATCGCAGGGCTTCTGTTCGGTATCGGCCTCGTGTTTCTGGCCGCCTGCCAGGAAGAAGAGCCGCCGCCCGAGCCGAGGCCGCTGAGCCCGTTGGCGGCGTGTCGGAGCGAGTGTCGGTCGGCCTCGGAGCAGCTCAATCAGGAATGTATCGACAGACTGCGCGCCCAGGAGGCGTTTGACCGGCTGAGCGAGTGCGGCACCCAGGCCGACGAGTACTCAAACCAGTGTCGGGCCGAGTGCGACGCCAAACACGCGGGATCATAACGCCGGTGGGCGGGCCTCATCCCCGCCCCTGCCACGCACTTAGAGTTTGATGAGCTGCGCGAGGCCGTCAAAGGTCGCGTCCCCAATGCCGGGAACCTGCTTGAGATCCTCCAGTGACTCGAACGCGCCGTTCTCCTGGCGGTAGTCCACAATGGCCTGGGCCTTGACCTCACCAATACCGGGCAGTGCTTGCAGTTCTTCGGCACTCGCGGTGTTGATGCTGACCGGCGCGGGCGCGGCTTCGGCCTGAGCCGCCTGCTCGGAGCCTGCCTCGGCATACCGATGATGGTCGGCCAACGCGCCGCCCAGAGGTGCCATCAGCAGGGTCAGGGCCACGACATATTTCACACACTTTGCCATACCAGTGCCTCCTCGGTGCTGTATTCGGGCGTTGTGTCGTCGTACTGCTCATATCGCATTCACTCTGTTTGTCAACACTCTATACAACCTGTTTGTCAACATGTCATACGACCGCCCCCGCTCCTCGTTGACCGTCCCCGGCAAAACCGATACGAAGTGGGCACATGTCTTGATGAAGGAGACTCGTCTGCCATGGCTACACTGATCACAATCGACTGCATTAACTGTGGAGCCTGCGAGCCGGAGTGCCCCAATACCGCCATCTACCAGGGCGGTGTGGACTGGGAACTCGGGGACGCCACGTCGCCAGCCATCTCGGAAGATATTTTCTATATCGTGCCCCAGAAATGTACCGAGTGCGTGGGGTTTTATGAGCAGGAAGCCTGTGCTGCGGTCTGCCCGGTCGACTGCTGCATTCCCGACCCAGACATCCCGGAGACCGAAGACGTCCTGCTTGCGCGCGCCAAAGAGCTGCACCCGGACGAGAGCTTTGAGGGGGACTTCCCGTCCCGGTTCAAGGTCGGTGGGGAAGAAGCCCCGGCTGAACCGGCTGAATCCGCCGACGCTCCCGCCCCACAGGCCAACGGCGCGGCCGAACCGGCCCCGGTCGCGGCGCCTGCTCCGGCGGCACCAGCGGCAGCACCAGCGGCGGTCGCCCCAAAACCAGCGGCCGTCCCCGTGCCCAAAAGAGAGCTACGCGAGCGCCTCTTTCCCGGTGAGCTGGCCGAGAGCTATGAAGCCGCCCTGTCCCGGATAGCCCCGACTCGGGCGAATATCGGGCTCGGCTCTGTCGTCGCTCTCCTGCAACCGCTGCTCGGCGCACTGCCCGCTTCGACCAAAAACTCCCTGGAAGAAGCCCTGGATGACCCGCGCTACTTCAGCGCCGCCTCGTCCACCGGCATGAACGTCCTGCTGAACATGGTGCTGTATCCGGCCGTGTGTCTGGCCGCCTATACCGCGATGGGCGGCGAGTTGTTCAGCCAGCAGGCCAACGCGAGTATTTTTATCGGCCTGCTGATCGCCTCGGGCGAAACCGTCGTCCGCCTGCGGGAAGCCCTGTTTCAAGGCGTGTCCAGCGATGAGGCGCGCTTCCGCGGCGCACCCTACGGCCTGGCCCTGGCCCCCCTGACCGCCCCGTTTCTCGGCATGCGCGCCAAGCGTTCACAAGAGCAGGGCGCGATTCCGGTCGAAGGCTATTACAGTGGCGAGTTTGACGAAAAGACAGAGCGCTCGCGCCGCTATGGCGAGGCGTATAGTGTTGAAACCGAGAACAATGCCTATCTGTTGCGCCTGGAGTTTCCGCGCCGCGTGCCGGTCTCTGCCAGGAAACGCGAACTGGGCATTGGCGATGACATGCCCGACTACGAGTACGAGCTGTCCCTGCAGGAAGATCACTTTCTGGTCAAGGGCAGTGTGACCGAACCCGAGATCCGGCAATTGGCGGCCGTCTCGCCCGCTTTTCCGCCCGATTTCACCAAGCGCATTACGTTCGACCGTCCGGTCTCCAGCTTCAAGCACCGCTATCGGGACAAGACCCTCGAAGTGATCCTGTTTCAACGCTAGCGCGGGCCTGGGACGAACGCGGTGTGAACGCCAAAGACACGCCTCGGTGCAGGCGCGAAACAGTTGTACTCCGCGCCTGCACCGAGGCAGACCTGCCGGCCATCCTCAACATCGAACGCGCCAGCTATCCGACCGCCTGGACGCGGACCGCTTTTGTCCACGAACTCCACAACCAGCACGGGCGTTTTGTGGTTGCCGAGCAGCACGGCCGCGTTGTCGGCTATGTGTGCAGCTGGCTGATTATTGACGAGGTCCATATCCTGAACATTGCCGTCCAGCCCGCGTGTCGCCGGCACGGGATTGGCCACGCCCTGCTGGGCCGGATCCTGGTCCAGGCCGGCCAGGCGGGAGCCCGGACGGCAAATCTTGAGGTCCGCCGCAGTAACCGCGCCGCGATTCGGCTGTACCAACAATGCGGCTTTGAGACGGTCAGTGTGCGGCGTGGGTATTATGCCGACGGCGAAGACGGGCTGCTCATGGTGAAAGCGATTGAAAAAGCGGGACAAACCCCGTAAGCAGGACAGCATGCCCCAACGGCGCGTGTTTGTGACCGATGCGTTTGGCGTGTTGCAAGACGCCTGCGTTGCCGCCGTCCAAGCCGTCCAGACGGCCCAGTCCCTCAGCCCCCTGACCATCCTCGTGCCGCACGATTCCCTGGCCGAACACCTGCGCCAGGCCATTGCCCGGGCCGGACGCGGCCATCTTGGCGTACGATTTTTTACTCTAACCGATTTTGCCCGCGAGTGTGCCGAAGACCGCCTGGCCCGACACGGCTGGCGGCCGCTGCCACGGCTGGCGGCTCCGCTGATCATGAAACACCTGCTCGCCCAACTTGGGCCCGAGCACCTGTTCGGTGGTCTGGCCGACCAGCCCGGCTTCCCCGCCAGTGTGCTGACCACCCTGGCCGAGTGTAAAGACGCCGGCATCTCCGCAGACCATTTGCAGACCTTTGTGCCGCGGGCTCGGCTGACCGGCGCCTACCGCGCTAAGATTGAAAGTCTCGCCACGCTGTACCACCACTACCAGCGCTTTCTCACCGAGCGGCGGCTGTACGACGAGCAGGACCTGCTGGACCAGGCCGCGCTTGGGTGTGATGCCCCGCCCGGCGCCGTGTTCGTCTACGGGTTTTCCGATTTCAGCCCGCTCCAGCGACGGCTGATTGCGGCCGCCCTGCAAGACCGTGATGGCCTGGTGTTCTTTCCCTGGCGGGCGGGCCAGGCGTATGCCTATGCCACGCCGACGCTGAGCTGGCTGCGCAGCCTGGGCCTGACCTACACCCCGCTGGCCCGGGCGGCCGAGTCGGAGCTGTCGCGGCTCCACCAGTCCCTTTTTGAAGAAGCGCTGCCTCGTGTCGCCTTGGCTGGCGCTGTTCCCCCTTCCGTCCGCTGCCTGGCCGCGCCGAGTGACAGCCGTGAGGCGCGTGAGATCAGTCGGACGGTGTTGTCTCTTGTCCGTGATCACCAGCTCCGTTTTTCCGAAATTGGCATCGTCCTGCGCGACCCGGACCGCTACGGTCGCCTGCTGACCGAGACCTTCGATAATCTGGACATCCCGAGTTGGCTGTCTGGCGGTCTGCCGTTGCTCCACACCGCAGCCGGCCAAGCCCTGCACCTGTTGTGCCGCATGC
>JAAXHF010000530.1 GCA_012271025.1 Deltaproteobacteria bacterium
CCCAGCGCCTTGCCGAGCATGTCGTTCAGGTTGATCATGCCCATCTGGGCGCCCGGCATGCCGGGGATTTCGAAGGTCGGCAGGCCGGTGCCGCGGCCGTCGCGCAGTTCCAGCTCGATTTCCTTGCCGTCCAACTCGCCCGCCCGCAGCCGCTTGCGGAAGCTCTCCCGCGTGTCGCGTCGGGCGTTCTCGCCGACCAGGGCGTCGAGCACCCGCTCCTCGGCCGCCATCTCGGCCTTGACGGTGACCGACTTGCGCAGCCGCTCGCGGGTCATGCCGATGGCGATCTCGACCAGATCCCGCACGATCTGCTCGACATCGCGGCCGACATAGCCGACCTCGGTGAATTTGGAGGCCTCGACTTTGACGAACGGTGCCTGCGCCAGCCGGGCCAGCCGGCGGGCGATCTCGGTCTTGCCGACCCCGGTCGGGCCGATCATCAGAATGTTTTTGGGCGCGATCTCATCCCGCAGCTCCGGCGGAACCTGTTGGCGACGCCACCGGTTGCGCAGCGCAATGGCCATGGCCCGCTTGGCCTTGGCCTGACCGATGATGTAGCGGTCGAGTTCAGATACGATTTCGCGCGGCGTCATAACCGGCAGCACCGCTTCTTGGGGCTCGGGATCGACAGAGGTGGCAGCATTAACGGCGTTCGCCATAGGACAACTCCTCG
Source organism: Deltaproteobacteria bacterium (assembly GCA_012271025.1). The sequence goes on from JAAXHF010000530.1 coordinate 674, forward strand.
AGCGTGATATGGGCGTTGGTGTACACGCAGATCTCTGCGGCCGTACGCATGGCTTCTTCGGCAATTGTCCGGGCGTCCAGCCCTGTGTGCTTGCGCAAGGCCCGGGCTGCGGCCAGGGCGTAGTTGCCGCCCGAGCCGATAGCCAGAATACCGTCGTCGGGTTCGAGCACGTCGCCCGAGCCTGAGATCAGCAGCGACGAGTCCTGGTCGACGACCGCCATCAGGGCTTCCAGCCGCCGCAGCACCCGGTCTGAACGCCAGTCACGGGCCAGCTCGACCGCAGCCCGGCGCAGGTTGTTATTGTACTCTTCGAGTTTTTTTTCAAACATGTCGCACAGGGTCAGGGCGTCGGCCGTGCTGCCGGCAAAGCCGGCCAGGATTTTGCCCTGGGACAGTTGGCGGATCTTGCGCGCCGTGTGTTTCATGACCGCGTCACCCAGACTGACCTGACCATCCCCGGCCATGACAACCCGACCCTGATGGCGGACCGACACGATGGTCGTGCCGTGCATGCTGTAGCCTTTCATGAGCCGACCACCTCCTGTTGCGGAATGCGGAACGCAGAATGCAGAACGCAGAACGGAAAACACCGCGCGGTAAAGAAGGTCGGTCTTCCGCCCATAGCCTTCCCTCCTGCCTCGTTCCTCATTGGAGCGCCGCTGCGCTAGGCGCGCGGGTGCGCCTTATCGTACACTTCCATGAGGTGGTCGAGGTTCACATGGGTGTATTTTTGGGTCGTGGACAGACTGGCGTGACCGAGGAGTTCCTGGATGGCGCGCAGGTCGGCCCCAGCCTCGAGCAGATGGGTGGCAAAGCTGTGGCGCAGCGCGTGGGGACTGGTTTTCAGGCTGATGCCGCAGGCGCGGGCGTAGTCCGCCACGATACGGGCCACGCTGCGGGTGGTCAGACGTCCGCCACGACGGTTGAGAAAGACGGCCGGACAGCTGGGCGAGCGGGGGCTGGCGGCGCGTTTCTTTGGCGTCAGCAGGCTCGGAATCTGAGCCCGGTAGCGGGCCAGGCTGTCGAGTGCACGGCGCCCGATCGGCACGACCCGTTCGGTATTGCCCTTGCCCTGCACCCGTATGACCTCCAGGTTGTCATCGACATCGTCCCAGTCGAGGCTGACGAGTTCGCTGACCCGCAGGCCGCATGAGTACAGGACTTCGAGCATGGCTCGCGCCCGCAGGCCGGCGGCCGAGTCGGGCGGCGGGGCGTCCAAGAGGCGAAACATCTCATCGACCGGCAGATAGCTCGGCAGCGGATGGTCTTTTTTGGGAGACGCGAGTTGCAGGCTGGGGTCGCGTTGCAGCTCGGCCTCGCGGACCAGAAAACCGAAGAAGCTCTTCAGGGCCGAGAGTTTGCGGCCGATTGAGCTCTTGGTGTGATCGCGGTACAGGCTCGACAGAAAAGCCTGGATCAGGTGGTGGTTGATCTGCCGGATGCCGAGCGGACGCGGGTTGGCCCGTGGGGTGGGCCTTTCCACAAAGGCGAAAAATTGGGCCACATCACTCAGATAGTTCCGCTGGGTGTGGGTGGACAGGTTTTGCTCCACCCGCAGGAAAACCTCGTAGCGGGCCAACAGGCTGGGAATAGTCGGTGTCTTCATAGTCTGGACAAGAACGGGGCAATGGTATCAATAAGTCTGTGCCGAATAAAGAGCGGTGTTGAGAAACGGAGGATGCGCCATGCCACAGTCGGCGACCTGTCACCAGTGCGGGGCCGAAATTCATGTTGTCGAGCGGGTCGGCCGTCGGGACAGCTGTCCGGGCTGTGAGGCCGAGGTGCGTTGCTGTCTGAACTGTGTGTTCTACGACCCCCACGTGTCAAATGCCTGCCGCGAGCCAAACGTCGAGCCGGTCCGGGACAAAGACGTGGCCAATTTCTGCGACTATTTTTCGCTGGGTAATCCGGCCGCCCGGCCCACGGTCGAGCCAAGCCAAGCGGCTGACGCCCGGGCGCGTCTCGAGGCGCTGTTCGCCAAGAAGAAAAACTAGGCCAAGGACAGTCGAATGAACCGCTTGCTGCTCTGCTTGCCCGTACTCGCGCTTATCGTCGGCCTGAGTGCCTGTCAGCCCGACCCGAACAGCCCGCGCGGCGTGGCCGAACGCTTTCTGGACGCGCACTATGTGCGCATGGACCTACAGGCGGCCAAGGCGTACTGCACCGGTCTGGCGCTCAAACGTGTCGAGGACGAGATCCGCCTGACCGAGGGCCAGGCGATTGACGCCACCACCCGGTTGCCGCGGGTGTATTACAGCCTGGTCAAAGAAACGCCGCGCGGCGACACCAGCGTATCCTTCCAGTATCAGGCCAGGATTACGGTCGCCGGGGGCGGGGAGTTTCAGAAAGAACTGCTGCTCAGCCTGCGCAAGGGACAGGACGGCTGGCGGGTGATGAATTACAGCGAGTTTGATTGAGCCGTCAGCCCATGGTGTTGTTTCGCCAGCCGGATGCAGCGCGGACGGCCGCCTTTCTGGCCGTCCAGGCCAGCCGCCCCTACAGCTATGCCGAGACCGGCGCGTCGCGCACCGGCCCGCCTCCGGGCTGTGCAGTCGATCATCATCGGGTCTTGCTGGGATACGGACGGGCGACCTTTCGAGCCGCCCGTACGGCGCTGGACGGCTGGCGGATGTTTCGGCTCGGCTGGGTCAGGCTGCGGCCCCAATCGAGCGGGCAGATGTCCGCCTTTCCCTCTGTTGAGCGGCCTGTAGCAGAA
>JAAXHF010000320.1 GCA_012271025.1 Deltaproteobacteria bacterium
CTGCTGACGACCATGACCCTGTACTGGGTCACCCGGACAATCGGCACCTCGTTCCGGTCCTACTACGAGCGCCGGGTCCATCCCTGGCAGCCGACCCACGCGCGCCACCCGGTGGTGGAGGCACCAACCGCCTGCGCGGTCTTCCCGGGCGACGTGATCCACATGCCGCGACGCTGGGCCGAGGGCTATTACAACCTGAAACGCTGGACGGTCATGCCCGCCGGCGGACATTTTGCGCCCATGGAAGAGCCGGAGCTGCTGGTCGAAGACGTGCGGACGTTTTTCCGCACCCTGCGTTGACCGGGGACATGGCCCGGTCAGCACGCGTCAGCTGAACTCCGGCGCGACCTTGGCGGCGAACAGCTCGATATCCTCTATCAGCTGGGTCTGCGGCTCCAGGCCGTTATAGGCGACCAGGGAAAAATACTCGAACGGAATCTCGGTGTAGATCTCGTCGAGCTGGCGTTTCACCTCGTCCACCGTCCCGGCCACGATCAGGCCGGTGTTCATCACCCGCTCGAACATCGAACCCTGGCCTTCGGCCAGCAGAACCGGGAAGAAGTGGACCGCAAACTGTGAGAAAAACGGCACAATCGTCTTGTCCACCTTCTCATACGCCTCGTCCCGCGTCTTGCCGACAAACAGGAAGCGCAGCAAGCCCTGACCCTGGCCCGGACTGAGGGTTTTGCCGACCTCGGCCGCACCCTGGCGATAGGCCACATCCTGGGCTCGGGCGCCCTGCATAGGCGCGAAATAACAGCAGGTGAAGCCCTCCTGGCCCGACCAGCGGGCCGACTCGGCGCTGCCCGACGAGCTGATGAACACCGGCGGGTGGGGGCGCTGGTAGGGCGCCGGGACGACGCTGATCTGACGCACCCGGTTGTGCTCGTCGATCTCGCCCGGTGCGCCGTACTCCTGGGCGCACGGGTAGGCCGGATAATTCTCAATGCCGCTGGCCGGATAGGGCACTTTGAAATACGCCCCGTCGTGGGCAAAGCTCTGCTGGGTCCAGGCTTTCTTGACGATCGTGACCATCTCGCGAAAAATCTGCTGGTTGTTCTCGTCAGCCTCGGCCTGCTCGGGCGACTCGCGGTTCGACAGCGTCGGCAGCGATTCATACGCCTGACCCAGGGTGCGCACCCAGCGCGCCTGGTAGCCACGGGCAAAACCGACAAAAAAGCGGCCCTTCAGAATATGGTCCAGCAGCGCGGTCTCTTCGGCCACCCGCAGGGGGTTATGGGTGCCCATCACATAGCCCAGCTGGCCCATCCGCATGCGGGTGGCATACGGCCCCAGCCAGGCGTTCATGATGCCCGGGCAGGGCAGCATCTCAAAGCCCTCGGAATGAAAGTGGTGCTCGATAAAGCTCATGCCCCAGTAGCCCAGGCTATCGGCGGCTTTGACGATATCGACCATGCCGTCGATGATCTCGGCGTACTTCTCAACACTGCGCCCGACCGGCCTGAGCCGTTTGCGCTCGGCGTTGGAGCTGACCGGCATGGACGGAACCATCTGAATCATTGTTTTCACCCGCGTCCTCCTTATCGTGATCGTGCTTCTTAAATCTGTCCGGGCTCGCAGCGTCAAGCCCGCCTGCCGGTCGGCTGCCTCGCTTGCATCCGGGTCTGAGGTTTTGTATAGCTCCGGCCAGACACGAGGAGGGAGCCTATGGGGCTGGCTGAGCTACGGGATCGGGTGTGCATTGTCGGCGTCGGCGACACCCCGCAGGGCTCGGTGCCGGACAAAACCGGCGACGAGCTGGCCATTGACGCGGCCCGGGCCGCCCTTGAGGACTGCGGGCTCAACAAGGACGATATCGACGGCCTGTTCGTCCAACCCAGCTACGGCCGCCAGGGCGATTATCTCAAGGTCGGGCTGATGCTCGGCCTGAATCCCAGGGTCGGCGGTGCGGTCGAGGCCTCCGGGGCAACCGGCTGTTACATGATCCAGCACGCCGCCCTGCTGCTCAACGCCGGCATGGCCAACTATATCCTGCTGGTCTACGGCACAAACCAGAAAACCAACCGCAACCGCTTTGGCGGAGCCCTGCTCGAAGAGCACGCCCCCTACGGCGGCTTCAATCCCTCCGGGCCGTTTGCCTTTGCCTTTCGGCGCCACATGCACCTGTACGGCACGACCGAGGAACAGCTGGCGACGATTGCCATCAACCAGCGCCGGCACGCCGGGCTCAATCCCAAGGCGGCGCAAAAAACTCCGCTGAGCCTCGACGACTATGTGAACGCCCGCTACATCGTGTGGCCGCTGCGCATGTTTGACTACTGCTACATCACCGACGGCGGCCACGCCTTCATTCTGACTACCCCCGAGCGAGCCGCAGACCTCAAGAAACCGCCGGTATTCATCCGCGGCATGGGCCGCCAGGAAGCTTTCCGGGCCTATGAAACGCCCGACCTGGTCATGCAGAGCTTTCAGCAGGAGGCGGCGGCCAGGATGGTCTTTGGCATGGCCGATATGAGCGTCCAGGACATCCAGGCGCTGTACGTGCAGGACGCCTACAGCCCGGCCGTGATCGCCGCCCTGGAAAACTACGGCTTTTGTCCGCGCGGCGAGGCCGGCCGCTGGATACAGGACGGCCGGATCGGCCTGGGCGGCGAGCTGCCGCTCAACGTCAACGGCGGCCAGCTGTCCGAGACGTATATGGTCGGCTGGCAGAACACCTGCGACGCGGTGCGCCAGTTGCGGGGCGAGTGCGGCCTGCGGCAAATCCAGGCTGTCGAGCGGATCATGTGTACCTATACCGGCGGCCTGCGCGAGCACGCCGGCGCCCTCATTCTGCGGAGGTAGAGCGTGGCCGACTACACCAAACCCCTGCCCGTCATTGAAAAATGGAACGCGCCGTACTGGCAGGCGGCCAAACGCCACGAGTTTGTGGCCCAACACTGCCGCGCCTGCGGCTATACGCATCTGCCGCCCGGTCCGGCATGCACCAACTGCCTGAGCGCCGACCAGGACTGGGTGAGGCTGAGCGGCCGGGGCACAATCTATTCCTACGGCGTGTACTATCAGTGCTGGCACGAGGGCTTTGCCGGGGACATTCCGTATAATGTGGCCCTGATCAGCCTCGAAGAAGGTTTGCAGATCGTCAGTCAGGTGATCGGCTGTGACAACGAGGAGTTGGACTGCGGCCTGGCCGTTGAGGTGGCCTTTGACGACATCACGTCTGAGGTCAGTCTGCCCAAATTCCGTCTGCTGAAATGAGGCTGCTGAAATAAGGAGGACATCATGCGCATCGGGTTTATTGGACTCGGGAATATGGGCGGCCCCATGGCCTCTCACATCATTGCCGCCGGCCATACGGTGACCGTTCACGACATCCGCAAAGAAGCGGCCAGCCCGCAGCTGGACAAGGGCGCCGCGTGGGCCGACAGCCCGCGGGCCGTGGCTGCGGCGAGCGAGATCGTGTTCACCTCGCTGCCCGGTCCCAAGCAGGTCGAAGAGGTCGCCCTGGGCGAGGGCGGCATTTTGCAGGGCGCCGAGCCGGACAGCGTGTATATCGACCTGTCAACCAGCTCGCCGACCCTGATCCGGGACATCTGCGCCACCTTCCAGGACAAGCAGGTCCAGGTCCTGGATGCGCCGGTCAGCGGCGGGCCGGTCGGCGCCCAGGCCGCCACCCTGGCGGTGATGGTCGGGGGCGACAAGGCCGTCTACGAGCGGGTCAAACCGGTGCTCGACGTGATCGGCGACAAGGTTTCGTATGTGGGCGGCATCGGCTGCGGGGAAATCGCCAAAATCGTCCATAATATGATCGGTATTTGCAGCCTGTCCCTGCTGGCCGAGGGTCTGACCCTGGGCGTCAAGGCCGGGGTTGAGCCCCAGGCCCTGCTCCAGGCCATCCAGGACGGCGCGGTGGGCCAGGGCCTGATGCTGAACTACATGGTGCCGGAAGTCGTCTTCAAGGGCGATTTTGATACGGCCCGCTTTGCCCTGCGCTGGGCGCGCAAGGATGTTGGTCTGGCCACCGCGCTGGGGCGGGAATTCGAGGTGCCGCTCAAGCTGGCCAACGTGGTCGAGCAGGAGTTTGTCGAAGCCATGGCCCGGGGCTGGGGTGAACGGGACTCCAGCGCGCCGTTTGCCCTGCAGGAGGAACGATCTGGGGTGACGGTCCGCAAAACCTCCTAGGAGCAATCCTGTCGCAGTGGATCACAGCCTGTAGGGGCAACCCCCTGTGGTTGCCCCGGAATTGCGCGCCGTTTTGACCCTCCCGGAAAGAGCCGTGCCAGGGCCGCCGAGCCTGTCCGGTTTTGGCGTGCTGGTGTAGCTGCTTGTTTGCCTCGGGCGAGCAGATCTTTGAGTGAGGGCGCGCGGCGCCCTCCCCTGGTGTGTCTACTGATCTCCGAGCGCGTCCAGCCCGGCCTGGGCAGCCTCAATATCTTCCTCCACGCTCGCGCCGCTGGCGCCAATGCCACCCAGCAGCTTGCCATCGACCTCAATAGGCAGCCCGCCGCCGGCCGGCAGCAGGGGCTCACCGATCATCTTTTGGAGGTTCTTGAACAGCTGAGGACGATTTTCGGCGATATCTGCGGCCCAGGCCGAGGGGCGACCGAAGGTGGCCGAGGTCAGGGCTTTGCCATGGGCGACCTTGGGCGTCATCCAGCGTGTGCCGTCCATACGCACCATGGCCACCGGACGTCCGAAACTATCGACCACGGCAAAGCTCATCAGCCAGCCTTCCTGTTCGGCCTTGGCTTTAGCCGCGTCAATAATCGTCTCGGCCATGGCCAGACTGACCGTGGTCGGCGCTCCGTCTTGAGCCTGCACGGCAGGCGAGCTGAGGATGAGACCCATACCGATTACCACTCCGAGGAACATGCTCTTTTTCATACGTGTGTCCTTTCTTCTGGTTCTTGCCTCTGCGAGCCGACGTGTCGCTCCGAGAGATATTCAGCCTATAAACCACCAGCCCGCAGCACCTGTCCGGGCAGCGCCCCGGTGTGTTGCTGCTCGGCGTACAAGACCTGGCCGTTGACCAGGCTGTACTGTACGCCCTGGGCCGGCATGACCAGCCGGCGACCGCCGCCGGGCAGATCGTAGCGCATCTCGGGCCGACGCCCGGAACCGATCGTGTTGGCATCAAAAATGGCGATATCCGCAGCCAGTCCCACCGCCAGCCGTCCCCGGTCCTGAATGCCGAAGAAGCGGGCCGGTTCGGTGGTCAGGCGCTCGACGGCCCGTTCGAGCGTCATGACCTGCTTGTCGCGCACCCAGGTGCCGAGCAAATAGGTGCAGTAGCCCGCGTCGCACAGCATATCGACGTGCGCCCCGCCGTCGGACAGGCCGATCATGGCCCGGGGATCGGTGATCAGATCGGGAATCAGGTCCTCATTGGCGTTGAACAAAACGATGGTGTACTGCAAGCGCAGCTCATCTTCGAGGGCCAGATCCAGAAAGGTATCCAGCCCGTCCCTGCCCCGCTCGGCCGCAATCTCGGCCACGGTCCGGCCTTCGAGCGGTTTCAGGGCCGGATTGCTGACCTCTTTGACCTCCAGCCGCTCCCACTTGCCCGAGAAAATGCGCGGGGTTTCCAGCTCGGTACGAAAGGCGCGGCGGAAGTCGGGGTCACGGTAGACCCGCATCTGCTCTTCGACCGAGCGGTTGAAGACCGGGTTCCAGGACGGGTGGTTGGCAAAGATGAAGGGATTGCGCAGGTCAATCTGAATCACAAACGGCCGGCAGGTGACCTGCGGCACACCGCCACGCTTGATGAGCGGCTCGGTCTTAGCCAGCATATCCGGCCCGGCGGTCGGCTTGTCATCGCGGCTGATCACCCCCAGCCAGGTGACCGGCCGGCCGCTTTCGGTCAGCAGGAAATCGACCAGATCGTACTCCTCGTCCGAGATCTCGCCTGCGGTTGCCGTCAGCGCCAACTCCATAGCGCCCCGGCCAAGCTCCTTCAACACATTGGCATACGCCTTCAGCTCGTCACGGCTGGCCTGGCGGCAGGCCAGCGGACGCGCCTGATAGCCGATGTGTTGCGGAATCGCGGTAGTGCTCATCCCCAGGGCGCCGGCCTGCATGGCCTCCCTGAGCAGGGCCGCGATCTGCCCGGTTTCGTCCGGGGTGGCAGCGCGGTCCATGGATTCTTCACCCATCACAAAGTGCCGAAACGGGGTGAGCGGGGCCAGAAATCCGAGGTTGATGCCCGCCCCCCGTTTTTGGGCAGCCTGCATATACTCGGGAAAGCTGACCCAGTCCCAGCTAATGCCCTTGCTCAGCACCTCAATGGGAATGGCCTCAACATTGACCAGGTCCCAGGCCGCGACCTCCTGAACCTCGGGCCGACACGGGGCCAGGCCGACCCCGCAGTTGCCCATGACCACGCTGGTCACGCCGTGCCAGCTCGAACAGCTGATCAGCGGGTCCCAGCAGATCTGGGCGTCATAGTGGGTGTGGGGGTCGATAAAGCCCGGAGAGACAATCAGGTCGGCGGCGTCGATGACCTGCTTGGCTCCGTCTGTGACCGTGCCGATCTCGGCGATCCGACCCTCGGCAATGGCGATATCGGCCCGGAAGCGGGGCGCGCCGGTCCCGTCGACCAGCGTGCCGTTCCGAATCACTACATCGTAGGCCATGGCATCCTCCTTTGTTCCAACAATTTTTGACCACAGGGTCAGGGGGTCCTCGCCAGGCGGAAGCCGAGGCCGTTGTAGCGATTGACCGGCGCAAACCCGTGACGATTGGCCACGCGGTGATAGCGGGCACCGCTGCTCCAAGCTCCGCCGCGACGGACCCGGCCAACACCCGTCTCAGGGCCACGCGGGTCGGTCACCGCACCACGGGGATAGTCGCCATGCCAGTCGTGCACCCACTCCCACACGTTCCCGTGCATGTCAAACAGCCCCCAGCCGTTCGGCTGCTTCTGCCCGACCGGGTGGGTCCTGTTTCTTGCATTGTCCTCATACCACCCGTACTGCTCCAATTGATTCGCCGCGTCCCCGAAATGGTACGCCGTCTGCGTCCCCGCCCGCGCCGCATACTCCCACTCCGCTTCGGTCGGCAGCCGGTACACGCTCACCCCCTCCCGCCGATTCAACTCCGCAATGAAGCCCTGGGCGTCCTCCCAGGACACGCCCTCCACCGGACACGCGCCGCCACACGAGGAGAAATTCGACGGATTGTCCCCCATCACCGCCTCCCACTGTTCCTGCGTCACTTCGTATTTCCCCACATACAATGGCTGGCTGAGCGTCACGGTGTACTGCGTTTCGTCGTCATCCCGACCGGGCTCATCGGACGGCGAGCCCATCTCAAACGTGTCCGGCTCAATCAGCACAAACTCCATGCCGACGCTGTTGCGCAGCTCGCGGGGCAGCTGGGCCAGACGCCGTTCGGCCGCCTCGGCCGGCTGTTGCACGGGCTCTGTCGCGTCCTGCGCGCCCAGCCCCGCCGGCAATGCCAGCAGCACCACCACACTCCATCTGACGAAGATTCTGCTCATGGAACCATCCAACGCAACACCTCCCGATACGTCCAGCCACCTCACAGAAGATTGAACTGTTTGAGCACGTTGGCGACCGCCGGATCGCGCTGACCTAAGGCCCGCAAGGCGTCCAGCAGAGACTCCATACGTTGCCGGTTGGCGCTCAGCTCTTCGGCCAGACTGCTGACCGTGCGCTCAAACGGTCGGATCATCGTCCGCCGGTCCCACAACGCAAAGCCGATGATGGCCGCCACCAGCGCGCTGAAGGCGCCCAGCAAGGCCAGGGTCAGACGAAACTGGCGGGCGAACTGCCTATCCATATCCTCGCGCAACTGTTGATTCTGGTGGTTCATGTCCTCACGCAGCTGCTGATTCTGGCGGTTCATGTCCTCACGCAGCTGCTGATTCTGCTGGGTCATGTCTGCGCGTAGCTGGCCCAACTCGGTCCGCAGCTGGCCCAACTCGGTCCGCAGCTGCCCGATGGCCTCCCGCACGCCGTTCTGCCCTTCTTCGGGCCGCGTCAAGCGCTCGACAATCTCGCGGTCGGTCAAGGCCGGCGCCGCCTCTACCGCCCACACCGGACCGGGCAGAACGAGCAGCACCACAACCCAACCGACGACACAGCGGCTCATGGGCTGATTCAATGTCGGACCGCCCGGAATGTCAAGCCGCGACAATGTGCCACCACAGTGGACTGCTGGTAGCACCTCGGCAGGTTCCTGGGAATGCGCATCACACGTTGAAATAAAGGGGAATGAGAAGGACTTTCCCGGCTTCTTGTGCGTCAGTGGTGGGCCTGCCTCTCCAGACTTCGCCCCTTTACGAGTAACGTAATACCCGCTAGAGTCGCGGCCATGATCCGCAGCTTCGGAGACCGCAAGACGCGGCGTTTCTTCGAAGGCCGGCGGGTCGCGGCATGCCAGAGCTTCGCCGCCCAGGCGACACGCCGGCTGACGCTGCTGGACAGTGCAGCGTCGCTTCAGGACTTGGCGGCACTGCCGAGTAACCGGCTCGAAGCCTTGCACAGGGATCGCACTGGGTACTACAGCATTCGGATCAACATACAGTGGCGGTTGTGTTTCCGGTGGGAAGCCGACGGGGCGCACGACGTGGAGATCGTAGACTATCACTGAGGGAAGGCAACGATGGACGTGAAGAACGGGATGAGACCGGTGCATCCGGGAGAGATTCTTGGCGAGGAACTGGACACGCTCGGGCTGTCGGCCAATGCGCTAGCCAGAGCACTGGGCGTACCGGTGAATCGGATCACGCTGATCCTGAACGGCCAGCGGGGGATAACGGCCGACACAGCGTTACGACTGGCGCGGTATTTCGGGACGACACCACAGCTGTGGTTGAACCTGCAACAGACCTGGGAGTTGCGCCGGGCGGAGCTTGAGACAGGCGACCAGATCGCCGCACGGGTGCAGCCCCGACGAACAGCGGCGTAGCAGAGCGACAGCCCCCCTGTCCGTCGCTGATTGTCACACTTTCCTGCTTCCTGTGGAAAAACTCTGAAGAGGCCGAGAGGAGTCGCACAAAACCCCTGTTTTTCGTCATCGATCAAGGCGGAATCGTAGGTTCGGGTGACGACCAGGGTCAGGTAGGGGACGGCATTTTTGACGAAAAAGTGCTCGCGAATCGCCACCACCTCCTTGTCTTTGAGCAGTTCCTGCACCGGCGTGTCGTCAAAGCGGCCGAGCGCGTCGTCAAAGCGCAAGGTCAGAATGCGGACAAGCACCGGTCAGCAACCCAGCGACAAGCTGCGCTTTAGAAACCGCAGCGACCAGGGGCGTCGCCCCTGGACCCCAAAAACCACCCCACCCTGCCGCCCGCTGTGCGCCCTTCAGGGCTGCACGCGGGACGGCTGCCCCACCACTGCAAAGCGTAAAAGGGTAAGAGTGCACAGGGTTACGGGGTTCTCGCCAGGCGGAAGCCGAGGTCATCGCCGCGATCGCCCGGCGCATTCCTGCTGCGATACGCCGCCCGGCAATCGCGGGCGTGGTCGTACCAACTCCCGCCGCGATACACCCGGTAGGCGCCCGGCCTGGGGCCACGAGGATCGGTCACTACACCACGGGGGTACTCCCCATACCAGTCCGCTGTCCACTCCCAGACATTTCCCAGCAGGTCATATAAGCCCCACGCATTCGGCCGCTTCCCCCCCACTGGATGCGGCCCACACCGCGACGACGCATACTGCTTCTCGTCCCAGTCAGAACAATCATAGCCCCCGGCGTACGACACCCCACTGTTCCCCCCATACCAGGCGATCGGGTCCAAGGCCGGCGCATTATTCCGCCCACGAATCGTCAGGCCCCCCGTATAGATTGCTGTTTGCCGCCCGGCCCGCGCCGCATACTCCCACTCCGCTTCCGTCGGGAGGCGATACATGCTGCCTCCCTCCCGCCGATTCAGCTCCCTGATAAACTCCTGCGTATCCTCCCACGACACCGACTCGACCGGACAATTGCGGCCGCAGTTGGAGAACTCCGACGGATTGTCCCCCATCACCGCCTGCCACTGCTCCTGCGTCACTTCGTACTTCCCCAGGTAAAACGGCTGACTGAGCGTCACGGTGTGCCGCGTTTCATCATCATCCCGTCCTGCCTCACCCGAACGGGAGCCCATCTCAAACGTCCCCGGCTCAATCAACACAAATTCCATGCCCAGGCTGTTGCGCAGCTCGCGCGGCCGCTCGGCACGCCGACGCTCCTCCTCGGCTTTGCGCCGCCGTTCCGCTTCTGCCTGGCTCTGCCGCTCTGCCGCTGCCCGGGCTGCTGCTTCCCGTACCTGGCGTTCGACTTCAGCCCGCGCTACCGCTACCGCGCGTTGCCGTTCGGCTGTTGCTCGCCGCTGCTCTTCAGCCTGCCGCTGCCGCTCGGCGGCGGCCACGGCGTCCTGCCCCGCCGCGATCAACGCATCGGCCTGCTCCTGCGTCAGATAGCCCGTCTCCGCAAAGCCCTTCCCCCGCTGCCACTGTCGCACCGCCGCCCGCGTGGCCGGTCCGAACAGTCCGTCCGTCGCTCCCGCCTCGTAGTCCAGAGACGCCAAGCCCTGCTGCACCAACACCCGCTGGGCTCGCGTCAACCCCAATCCCTGCTCCAGACACGCCCGCTCTTCATTGATATACGCCCCGTTCGGATACACCCGCAGATAGGCCCGCACCTCCCCTTCTCGTTCACACACCACGTTCTCCCAGAACAGCGTCTCTGTCGCGTCCTGCGCGCCTGACCCTGCCGACAGCGCCAGGAACAGTGCCACCACGACACCTCCCACCAGCAGCCCCACTCTATTGGGGACCCACCGGGCGCCGGCTTGGCGTTCATTCCATCTCGTTGTGGACTCGGCCATCACTCACCATTCCTTCATAGCTCAGAGCAACTCAGTCCAGCCCCGCCAGTCGTTCCTGCGCCAGCGCGGCCATCGGATGACCCGTATAGCGCCCGATAAACTCACGGTAGGCCGCCGGTGTATCGAGCGTTTTCACCCGCTCCCACTCGGCTGCGACATCCCCCGGCAAATCAGTCTGCGCACCGGCAGGGTCGGGGGCCTCTTCCGGCCGTGCCAGTCTCTCCTTCGCCAACTCGGTCATCGGATGGCCCGGACAACGCCCGATGAACTCGCGGTAGGCCGCCGACGTACCAAGCGCTTGCGCGCGAGCCCACTGCGCTTGCCCATCGCAGGTCTGCGGATTGTCTTGGACCGTAGGAGTGCTCACCGCTGGTCTTGTGAGTGCCGCCGGCCGCGCGGACTGGTCGCTGAGCGGTTCTTGCTCCGTGCCCACGGTCGGCTCGATCCCCGAAGGTAGTATGCCCACCATCCATAGCCCCGTGCCAAGGACCGCTACCCCGACCACGGTCAGCGCCAGTTTGGATAACAGGCTGAAGCGGGCCGCATTCGTCGCAGTCGCCTGTTCCAGTAGAGTGGTAGTGGGAGTCGGCCCCGGAGAGGTTGTCGAGGAGCGAGGCTGCACCGCTCCCGCGCCGGGACCGTCAGAGAACGCTTCGCGCCATTCCGCAATACTCTGTGGCCGTTCTTCCTCGTTGACCTGAATCGCCCAGTCGATCGCTTCGAGAAACTGCGCATCATAGACGCCTTTGCCCATCTCGACTGCCGGGGTCATATCTTGGCTGCCCCTGCGCTGGCTCCGCGTCCGGGTCACCGCATCCGGCAGATCGGCGTCACCCAGCCCGCTGACACACCGATAGGCGACCATCCCCAGCGCATACAGGTCGCTCCACGGTCCCACGTCCACCGCCTTGGTGTCGTACTGCTCAACCGGCGCATAGCCCGGCGTCAGAATCGAGGTGACGCTCTTGGACCGCTGTCCGACCGCCTGGCGTGCGGCTCCAAAATCCAGCAACACCGCGCTGCCGTCGCCCCGCAGCATGATGTTGCTCGGCTTGATGTCGCGGTGAACGTAGCCGGCGGCGTGGACTTGCTCCAAGCCGCTCAGCACCTCGACGACGACCCGGCGCAAGTGGGCGTCCGGCACGGTCGGATATTTGCCCAGCAGGGCGCTCAGCGTCTGGCCGTCAATGTACTCCAGCGCCAGGTAGGCTGTGCCGTTGGCCTCGAAGAAGCGGCGCACCTTGTTGAGATGCGGATGGTCGAAGCGGGCCAGGGTACGCGCCTCGTCCAGAAAGCGGTCGAGTCCCCAGCGGTAGTCGGATTCATCAGCCGGTGAGGTAGGTACGACGGTACTGCCGGCGGTGCGGATGGCAAAGTCGCGCGGCAGGTACTCCTTGAGCGCCACGTCTATATTGAGGAGGGTGTCAAAGGCCAGATAGGTGATGCCGAAGCCACCCTGGCCGAGCACGGTACGAATTTCGTATTCCTCCAGACGCGTGCCCGCGCCCAGGGCGTTCAGGTGCTCCATCGCACGCTCCCTCAATCTCTGACAGGACAGGCTACGTCAGGCTGGATGCGTCGACTCGACGTTCTGGTGGGTAGTGTCTCAGTTTGAAAACTGCTGAGCATGACCCCCCAAAACTCCCGACTCTCTCCCGTTGTCCGTATCTCAGATGCCCGGCAGGTAGCACACCGCTCAATTTTTCACCCTGCCAAAATTGGTAGGCGGCCACAAAATGTTAAGAAATGGTGCCACTTCCCGAACGCGCCTGGCCGGGCTCGGGCAGGCGCTCAGCCCTTGGGGAGCGGGGAGTGGTGGCCAAGCGGACCAAGGGGCTGAGCGATCACGCAGAAGGACCCCGGATGGGCGGGCGCGGCGGGACAGACGCGGCGGAGAACACAATTCAGACCGAGACACCACTTCCATATCGCCGCTCCTAGGCTGCGTCTGCCTGGCGTGCTAGGACAAACGCAAAGGCTGTCAGGAGGACGCACCGTGGCAGATGAGCATCACCACCACGATCACCATCATGGCCCAGGCTTGCGGTTCTGTCCCAGATGCGGGGACCGGCTGGAACGCAAAAGGGTCAAGGCCAACGAGCCCGAGCGGCGGGTGTGTCGCGGCTGCGGGTTTATCTTCTACGACGATCCCAAAATCGCCGCCTGCACCATCCCGGTTATCGACGAGAAGATCGTCCTGCTCAAACGCGGCATTGAGCCCAGCTATGGCAAATGGGTCTTCCCCGGCGGGTTCATGGACCGGGGCGAACGGGTGGAGGACGCGGCCATTCGGGAAACCTGGGAGGAGGTCAATCTTGAGGTCGAGATCGATCGTCTGCTGAACGTCTACTCGTATACCGGCTATCCGGTCGTGGTCGTGGTCTATCTGGTCCATGTCGTGGGCGGACAGCTCAAGGCCATGGACGAGACGCTGGAGGCGGCGACCTTCGCCCCGGACGAGATTCCGTGGGACGAGTTGGCCTTTGACAGCACCCGGGACGCGCTGCGGGAGTATATGGCCTTGGCGGCTGCGTAGATCCTAGGGCAGGCACAGGGGCCTGCCCCTA